>JAFZFW010000126.1 GCA_017555685.1 Methanocorpusculum sp. | reverse complement strand
CTGATGCGTCGTCTCGGAACGACTGACGGGACGGTTCGTGCATCTCTTGCGTTCTACAATACGGAAAGCGAAGTAAACACGCTGGTCTCTGTTATCAGAGAACTCCTGGCGTAATTTTTTTTTGAAAAAAGGTTCGTGTGCGGAAAGACTTCCGCAGAAACTCCCGGGAGTTTACCCGGTTGCCTTCCCGGGCGGTCATTCCCGGGATAATTCTTCCGTCTCTCACAAAGGTATAGTGATGCGGAGACCGACTCTATAGTTTTTATAAAAGCCATACCAAATACTATTGTATGGAAATCAGAAAAATTCAGGTGACCGGAGGCTCATCCTACGTCCTCTCCCTCCCGAAAACCTGGATTCGTGAGCGTAACATCCAGAAAAACGATCCAATCGGAGTAGTAACCCAGGCAGACGGCACCCTGCTTATTACCCCGAATATCCAGTACGACCGGACAACAAAAGTCAAAGAGTTCCCCTTAAAGGACTACCCCGACCCGCTGATGCTTCTCCGCTCCTTAATCGGCGCATACATCAGCGGATTTACCGTAATCAAAATCACCTCCGCCGGAAGAATTCCGCCCAAAGTCAGACAGGTTGTCCGCAAATTCACCCAGATGACCATCGGACAGGAAGTCGCAGAGGAAACGGACAACAGCATCACCTTAAAAGACATCCTAAACCCCAGTGAGATGCCGTTTGAAAACACCCTCCGCCGGATGTACGTCATCGTAAAAGCCATGCACGAGGATGCTCTCTATGCTCTCGAGCAGGGAAAACGCGAACTCGCCGAAGACGTGGTTGCCCGTGACACCGATGTCGACCGTTTGCACTGGCTCATTCACCGGCAGTTCTCATTAATCATCGACAACCCCGCACTCTCCCTGAAGATGAACATCACCCCGAGCATGGCATCGACCTATTACCAGGTCTCCCGCATTATCGAGCGTGTAGGAGACCACGCTGTCCTCATCGCCGAATCGGTCCTGGTCTTAATCGACAAAGGCGTCGACCGCACACTCATCCCCAGAATGGCTGCGCTCGGCAGTGACTCGCTGGACGTCTTCAACCGGAGTATTCAGGCAGTCTTCGGAGGGTCTCTAACCAAAGCCAACCAGATTATCTCAGACGCCGATGAGATGGAACCCCAGTATCATCACTTCGGAGACACCACCCGGAAAATGAAAGCCCAGGAAGCAATTGCCGTCAATCAGATTGTACAGAGTATGCACCGTATCACCGAGTACAGCTCAGACATCGCCGAGATTCTGATTAACCGCATGGTGTCCGAGTAATGTTTGAAACGGACTTCTCCGCCCGTTTTGCCGGGGAGGGTATAACCCCTTCCCTGATTGCCGATTTTCAGTCCTTTGTTTTCTCCTACTACACAAAAGCCGGACGCCATGATATGCAGTGGCGGCACACAAAAGACCCGTATCTTATCGCCGTATCCGAAGTGATGCTGCAGCAGACGCAGGTCCCGCGGGTCGCACAGATTTTTCCCCGCTTCATCGAACAGTTCCCAAACGCTGCAGCGCTTGCGAATGCCTCCGACGCCGACGTCCTTTCCGCCTGGCAGGGGATGGGCTATAACCGCCGGGCGCTCTATCTGAAGCGGATGTGCAGGACCGTAGTCGACGAGTTCGCCGGAGTGTTTCCCGCCCTTCCCGCAGACCTCGAAAAGCTTCCCGGAATCGGCAAAGCAACCTCCTGCTCGATTGCCGCGTTTGCCTACAACGCCCCGGTCGTCTTTATCGAAACAAACATCCGCCGGGTATTCATCCACTTCTTCTTCCGCGGAAAAGAAACAGTCGATGACGCAGAGATTCTGCCGCTCGTAAAAGCAGCACTTCCGCTCGCCCGCTCCCGCGAATGGTACTGGGCGCTGATGGACCTTGGAACCGACATGAAAAAAGCAGTCGGCAACCCGAACCGGAAAAGCAGGCAGTATGTAAAACAGTCCGCATTCGAAGGCTCGAACAGGCAGGTACGGGGTGCAGTCCTAAAAATCATGCTGCAGAAAGGAACCGCGTCTGCTGAAGAGCTCAGTACTGTATCAGGCTATGATACAGACGCGGTATCTGCTGTTCTTTCGGACATGGAAAAGGAAGGATTTTTTGTGTCTTCCGGAGACGGCATCTATCAGGTCATCCGGTAGTCCCCTCCTTATCATTTACACAACATACTTTCTTCCTACTTTATTACTCCCGACTAACAGTTACCTTAAACATACTTCACATTCAATATTATACACCAAATATGGCCGACAGCACTCTTGAAAACGATATATACATTCTTGCCCTCCAGAACGCCGTCAAAAACAAGGCCGTTCCGCGTGCGGGCGCTGTTCTTGGAAGCGTCATGGGAGCCCACCCTGAGCTTCGTTCCCAGGCAAAAGAAATCAATGCCCTGCTTCCGGCAATCTTAGCAAAAGTCGAAGCACTCTCTGCCGAAGAACGCGAAGCACAGCTCCGTGAATTAAATCCGGAAGCAATCGAAAAGATGCACGAGAAAAAGGAGCGTATCCACGAACTCCCGACGCTTCCTGACGCAGAAGGCGGAGTTGTCATGCGTTTTGCTCCAAACCCGTCCGGACCGCTTCACTTAGGCCATGCAAGAGCTTCTGTCTTAAACGACTACTATGTCAGAAAATACGGCGGAAAGTTCTACTACAGAGTCGAAGACACCGATCCGAAGCGTGTCGACCCTGAAGCATACGATATGGTCTCCGAAGACCTCAAGTGGCTTGGAATCGGCATCACCGATGTTGTCTACCAGTCCGACCGCTTCGAGATTTACTACGACCTCGCCCGCGAGTTAATCAAACTCGGCGGAGCATACATGTGTGACTGTGACAACGCTGATTTCAGAGACTTAAAGCTCAAGAAACAGGCATGTCCGTGCCGCGACTTATCCGTCGAAGAGAACCTCAAACGCTTCGACGACATGCTTGCCGGAAAGTACGAGGAAGGACAGATTACCATGCGTGTCAAGACCGACATCGCACACCCGGACCCGGCAGTCAGAGACTTCGCAGCAATGCGTGTCTTAAAAGAGCCGAAGCACCCGAGAAAACCGGAAATCTTCGTCTACCCGCTCATGAACTTCTCCGTCGCAGTCGATGACCACCTCCTCGGCATGACCCACGTCATCCGCGGAAAAGACCACATCGCAAACACCAGACGCCAGGAGTACATCTACAACTACTTCGGCTGGAAGATGCCGTACTTCTACCACTATGGAAGAATGTCTATCGCCGGCCTTGAACTCTCCACCTCCGGAATGAGAAAAGGTATCAACGAAGGCCTCTACACCGGATGGGATGACATCCACTTAGGAACGCTTCGTGCCCTGGCACGCCGCGGAATCCAGGCAGAAGCAGTCCGCGGAGCAGTTGTCGACATCGGTATGGGAGACACCGATATCTCCTTCTCCTGGGAGAACCTCTTTGCCGCAAACAAGGCAATCATTGATGCAGATGCAGACCGCTACTTCTTCGTCCCGGATGCAGTCGAAGTCACCGTCACCGGAGCTCCGGAAATGACTGCACACGCACCGGTCTATCCGAACAAGCCGGAGAGAGGAGAGCGTCTCTTACCGTTCACCGGAAAAGTTCTCCTGCCGCGTGCCGAGGTCGAGAAAGGCGGTATGCTCAGACTCAAAGACCTCTTCAACATCAGAATGACCGGAGAGGCAACCGCAGAGTATGCCGGCGAATCCCTTGCAGATGCAAGAAAGGAAAAGGCCCCGATCATCCAGTGGCTCCCGGCAGACAAAGCAGCTCCGTGTTCACTGCTTACCCCTGAAGGCATGCAGGAAGGATTTGCCGAGCCGGAAGTTCTCGGATACGAAGGAAAGATTGTTCAGTTCGAGCGTGTCGGCTTTGCCAAGATTGACGCGGTTGAGAACGGAAAAGCTGTCGCCTACCACACCCACAGATAAATGTCTGCCGCCGAAATCGCCGGACTTCTGACTGCCGCGGAAATCTCCAGCGGCGAAATCCGGCGTGCGGCCATTCATCTCCCAAAACCCTTACGTGCCGCGCTGTACGATGAAACCTCCCGCGAACATCGCACAGCAGTCGGCGAATTTTTTGAAGCACTTGTATACGAGATTCTTTTAAGCGCAGGCGAAGCCTCCCCTGCTGTTTCGTCCGTTGCCGCGAAGCTTTCGGATGCACACTATGTGCCCTACGATAAGTATGCAAAAGACGGGCTCTGGTACTCCAAAGACGGCGGTATCCGCTTTAAGGTGCAGGCACGGGTTGCCGCAGAGATTGATCTTCTGGTAAAAACCGCTGACGGAGTGCGGGTGTTTGGCGAGGTCGTTGTCAATCCGGCAAAGGCCGCCAATCTGGCATCCGAGGTCGCGGCAAAACGTGCGCTTTTGGAGCGTCTCTATGGGGGGCCGGTGCAGTTTTTATTCGTCTGTGCAAATCCGGCAAAGGAGCTGAAGTTCCTGCAGGAAACCGATGCAGCAGTTGTTATCACAGACGGCCATCTGCATTATCAGCGTCTGCATCCAAACGAGGTCCTGCACAAAAAGAGTGCGCCTGCAAAGAGCACCAAACGTGTTGACGGAAGCGTCTGGTAACTAATTTAATCCGTGAACGCCAACACCATTGTATGATTATTGCTGATGTTCTCCGGGGCGTCTGTATGGGTCTTGCAGACAGTGTGCCCGGTGTCTCGGGAGGAACAGTCGCCTTTCTTTTAGGGATTTACGAGAAGTTTGTGACGTCCGTTCATGACTTCCTGACCGGTCCGCTGCAGGCAAAGATTGCTGCTCTGCCATTCCTGATTAAACTCGGCTTCGGATGGGCGGCTGGATTTTTAGTTTGTGCGGTTCTGCTTGCCGAGCTGTTTGATGCGCACATCTATGAACTCAGCTCGCTGTTCCTTGGCTTTACGCTTCTGGCGATTCCGCTCGTTATCTTTGAGGAGCGGGAGACGTTGAAGGGGAAGTACCAGTGGCTGATTTTTACCATGCTTGGTATTCTTGCCGTCCCGCTGATGCTGATGTTTAACGGAACGTTCGGTGCCGTTGATCTGACTGCGTTAACCCCGGCGCTGGCTGTTCTCTTATTCCTTGCCGGAGCGTTAGCGATTTCTGTTATGATCATCCCGGGAATCTCCGGCTCGACGCTGCTGTTAATCTTCGGACTCTATGTTCCGCTTATCTCGGCAGTATCTGCAGTCCTCCACTTAGAGCTCATCTATCTTCCGGCTCTGTTCATCTTCGGCTTCGGCGTTCTTGCAGGCCTTGCCTTCTGTACGAAGCTCATCCGGGTCTGTTACGCAAGATTCCGCTCCCAGCTGATGTATCTGGTAATCGGTCTTCTTATCGGTTCACTCTACGCAATCGCCCGCGGAGCGGAGACACTTTCTGTTCCGCTTCCGGCATTAAGCCTTGAGACCTTCAGCATCGTGTTCTTCCTGGCAGGAGCAGTGATTATGATTCTCCTGCAGTGGTTAAAGATTCGGGCAGACAAAAAAGCGAAGGGTATGGAATAATCAATACAAGGTTTTCTCACAACCTCTTTGAGAATTTCTAACAACCCTGCTTTTTCAAAAAACTTCATAAGCAACACGATAGTGTTGCGCTACAGAAAGCGAACGATTAGTGAAGCTTTCGCCCTGACCTTACAGGAATCTACAGTATAAATTCGCGTATATTCGCGTGTTAGACACAAAAACACGCGAATCTGCACGAATCAATTAAGTACGATTAAGCAGGTGTTGTCGCTTCGTCGCTCATCGCACGTCATTCTGCCGTGCTTATGACTTGAGCAAGTTCTCGCCCGGGCTCGTACGTCGCGGCTCCGCACCCCGAATTTACAAAAACGATTTTCTAACCTTTATTTTTGAAAAGGGGTGTGGAACTGTGATGTACGAACTGAATATGTCTGCGTTGGAAATCCTGTGCAGAAAAAAAGTATGAGATTAATTAATCTCGCTCATATCGGTGGACTCGGCTACATCAATAGCCTCGCCTAAGGTATCCTGCTGGAGACCTGCTGCCATCTTCTCGGTTAAGTCACGGTCCTCCATAACGTCCTTGATTCTCTCCAGGTACGGGTCAAGAGTCGTATCGTCACGCTGTTCGATAACGTGGCGGTACTCACGAAGAGTGGTCGGGGAAACACCAAGCTTCTCGGAAATCTCCTTCATCGTAAGCTCGCTGGACATCAGAATCTTTAACTCATCCTGATCAAACGGCATATTAAAGTCAAGGTCGCGGAACAGCTTCAGTCTGACACGTGCTCTGGCAACAGTCTTAGAAAGCTTCTCATCCCCTAACTCACGGGCAATCTCCGTATCGTTTCTTCCGGCGTGGAAGGAAGTGATTAACCGTGCGAGCTGGATTGGCTCAAGCTTTGTCTTAAAGAAACCGCGTTCCTGAATTTCCCGCATAATAAGAGCGATTTCACGCTCGACTGCATCCTGGTCGCGTAAAGTTCCGTGAAGGGTTTTCATTGGCTCGACAATCTTCGTCTTCTGGGTTAAATTGGAGAAGAGCTGAAGTAAATCCTTCTGTTTCTTTTTCGGGGCCATCTATTCTATCCTCACACTATTGACTTACCGTTGAAAATGTATCTCTAAGAATATAAGGATTATGGATTGAGACCAGTATTTGAAAAATTATGCGCGCGGATGAAAACTCTTATATCTAAGGGACACCGTATGATAAGCCCTTTTTCGCGAGTGGAAAAAAAAGATTGTTTTAGTGTCTGAAGTGTCTGACACCGGTAAACACAACAGCGATTCCAAGCTCGTCAGCCTTTGCCAGGACCTCATTGTCGCGGATAGATCCTCCCGGCTGAATTAAAGCGGTAGCGCCTGCAGCGGCTGCGACCTCTAACGTGTCCGGGAACGGCAGGAATGCATCGGATGCGACAACGGTTCCTTTCATGGTTCTGCCGAACTCTGCAGCCTTCTCGATTGCAATCTGGGCAGAGTTGACACGGTTCATCTGACCAACACCGATACCGACAGTCTCGGTCTTGTTGCTGTAGATAATTGCATTACTCTTTGCGTACTTGACAACAGTCCAGGCAAGCTTGAATGCCTCCATCTCATCTGCAGTCGGCTGGCGCTTGGAAACAACCTTCCAGTCCTCGGTGTATGCCGGAGTTCTCTGCACAAGAATACCGCCGTCAATGGTTCTGAGCTCATTTGCCTCTTCAGCCGGCGGCAGGATTAATGCACGCATGTTCGGCTTGGACTTCATAATCTCAAGAGCTTCCTCAGTGAAGGATGGTGCAACGAGAACCTCGACGAAGGTGGAACAGATTTCCTTTGCAACGTCTGCCCCTACCTCGGTGCTCATGGCAACGATAGATCCATATGCAGAGACCGGGTCAACCTCACGTGCTTTGATGTAGGACTCAAGCTGGTTTTCACCGAGTGCAACACCGCACGGGTTGTTGTGCTTTACAATAACTGTTGCATAGCCCGGGAGCTCACGGCAAAGGGAAACTGCTGCGTGGACATCGAGATAGTTGTTGTAGGACATCTCCTTACCCTGCAGAGACTCCTGTCCGGCGATTCCGGTAACTCCATAGACTGCTGCCTTCTGGTGCGGGTTTTCTCCGTAGCGAAGGGTTCTGCCGTTCTGGAACTGGACAGTGTAGGTGTCCGGGAATTCCTTGTCGATTCCCTGCAGATAGTTGGAGATTGCTCCGTCGTATGCTGCGGTTCTGGTGAATGCCTTGGTAGCGAGCTTTAATCTCTGCTCCGGAGTAGTTCCGCCGTTGTTGACTGCCTCGATTACTTCTGCATAATCTGCCGGGTCAACGATGACTGTGACATCCTTATAGTTCTTGGATGCGGCACGAATCATAGCTGGTCCGCCGATATCGATGTACTCAATGAGTTCTTCGAGCGGGAGGTTCTTCTTCGACATCTCCTCGAACGGGTAGAGGTTGACACAGAGGATATCAATAGCCTCGATTCCGTGCTCTGCCATAACATCGTTGTCGGTTCCGCGGCGTCCTAAGAGACCTCCGTGTACCTTCGGGTGGAGAGTCTTGACACGGCCGTCCATCATCTCCGGGAATCCGGTATATTCAGATACATCTTTTGCCGGGATTCCAGCCTCACGGAGGAGTTTTGCGGTTCCGCCGGAACTTAAGATTCCGATGTTCTGTGCTGCAAGAGCTTTTGCCAGGTCGACAATGCCTGTCTTATCCCATACAGATAACAATGCAAGAGTCATTGTGTAATAGTATGACTGTTGTGGTATTTTAAAGTAAGGTCTTGTCTCTGGAAGAGAAGCAGATATCCCGCAGATTTATATTTCATCACTGCTGATATTACACATACACTATGGCACTGGAAAAACTCGAAAAGAAGTTCTTTGGAACCAACGGGGCACGCGGAATCACCGGCGAGGATATGACGCCGGCATTTGCCTTAGGCATCGCTGAAGCATTTGCGACCCTGCTTGGCAAGGGAAAGACGGTCGGTATCGGTCAGGACCCGAGAACATCGGGCCCGGCACTGGATGCCGCAGTCCGGGCAGGACTTACCGCCTGCGGATGTAATGTCATCGACTTCGGCATTCTCCCGACTCCTGCCCTGCAGTACCTTGTTCTCCACCACAAGCTCGACGGAGGAGTGATGATTACCGCATCACACAACCCGCCGGAGTACAATGGTATCAAAATCATCGAGGCAGACGGTACCGAGATGGGTGATGAGAGAACTATCGAGCTCGAGCAGATCTATATCCAGGGCAAAGCAGTCGTTGCCGGATGGGATGAGTTAGGAACTGCCGTTGACGAGCCTGAGGCATACAAGCTCTATATTGACGCAATCGTTTCCCAGTTCCCGGAGGGTATCGGAGACGGAATTGTGGTCGCCGTTGACCCCGGAAACGGTGCCGCATGCAAAACCACCCCGGAGATTCTCCGGAGACTCGGCTGTACAGTACATACCATAAACGCCGAGTTCGACGGTCTCTTCCCGAACCGTCTGCCGGAGCCGTCCGAGGAGGGCTTGGCCAATCTCTCTGCTCTCGTGCAGGCAACCGGTGCAGCATTCGGTGTTGCCCATGACGGTGATGCAGACCGTGCCATCTTTGTGGACGAGAAGGGAACGTTCATGGATGGAAACATCACGTTTGCCCTTCTTGCATCCTACTTCGCAGAGAAGGCAGCCGGCGGAGAAATCGTAACGCCGGTCAGTACCTCCGGCATCGTTGAAGCGGTCGGCAAAGAGTTCGGATGTGAGACCTCCTATACGGTCGTCGGCAGTATTTATGTTGCCAGAACCATGCGTCAGGAGATTGCAAACGGAAAGAACGTCGTAATTGGCGGAGAAGGAAACGGCGGTGTCATCTATCCGCATCATCAGTTCTGCCGTGACGGCGGAATGTCTGCGGCAACGATGCTCGGCTTATCGGCAGTCCGCAAGACGCCGATTTCAGAGCTTATCGCAGCCCTTCCGAAGTTTACCATGTACCAGGAGAAGAGAAAGACTTCCCGTGCCAAAGAGATTGTCGACCACATGCGTGAGTTCTTCAAAGACTGCCCGGTTGACGACAGAGACGGCATCAGAATCACGAAAGGAGGTGCCTGGGCATTAATCAGACCGTCAGGTACCGAGCCGCTTGTCCGCGTCTATACCGAGTCCCGCGACGCAGCAGAGGCAAAAGAGATGCTGGATACGATTCTTGCTGAGATGAACCCCTATCTCAGCTGATTTTTTTCCCGATACATAACTATTTAAAAAACCAGTTCTAACTCTATTCTATGACGGATATTATCAGTACTGTGATTATGATTATCCTCGCGGTCATTATCTGCGTTGTATTATATTTCATCTTCAAAAACGGTCTGAAGTTGTTGATCAACGCACTCTGCGGTGTAGCGATCTTGTTCGTGGTATCCTTCTTCCACCTGGCACCAATCGGGGACCTGAGTGTTGCCCAGGTGATTGTGTGTGCTGTCGGAGGAGTTATCGGAGCGATTCTGCTGGTGGTTTTGTCCTTCTTCGGAATCGTCATCTAATCTTTTTTTTCAAGTCGCTTGTCTGCGTTCTTTTTCCTGCGTCCAAAGCGAATCGAAAATACTGTCCCCGTGAAAAAAAGAGAGGGAATTACATCCCTTTACAGCATCTTTTTCAGGAACTGACCGGTGTAGCTCTTCTTCACCTTTGCCACCTCTTCCGGCGTTCCCTTTGCAATAATCCGGCCGCCGGCGTTTCCTCCTTCCGGCCCTAAATCGATGATATAGTCTGCGGACTTGATGACATCTAAGTTATGCTCGATGACAATCACTGTGTTGCCCTTCTCGACTAAGCTGTCCAGCACACCGATTAACTTTTTGACATCATGGAAGTGCAGACCGGTCGTCGGCTCGTCTAAGATATAGATCGTCTTGCCGCCCGAACGCTTTGCCAGTTCGCGGGTCAGCTTGATTCTCTGTGCCTCTCCGCCGGACAAGGTCGTTGAGCTCTGGCCGAGCTTGATGTAGCCAAGACCCACATCTGCTAAGGTCTGCAGCTTGGCTTTAATGGCCGGGCGGTTCTCGAACAGTTCGAGTGCTTCATCCACACTCATGCGGAGAACATCAGAAATCGACTTGTCCTTGTACTTCACCTCCAGCGTCTCAGCATTGTAGCGTGCTCCTTTACACTCCTCGCACTCCACATACACATCCGGCAGGAAGTTCATCTCAATCTTCATCACGCCGTCTCCGCAGCAGGCCTCGCAGCGTCCGCCTTTGACATTGAACGAGAAGCGTCCCGGACCGTAGCCGCGGATCTTTGCCTCCGTGGTCTCGGCAAACACCTTTCTGATCTCATCAAACACCTTTGTATAGGTTGCCGGATTCGACCGCGGCGTTCTGCCGATCGGCGACTGGTCAATCACAATCACATTCTCAATCTTCCCGTCAAGCGTGAGGCTCTCGTATTTACCCGGCGTCACCTTCGCACGGTTCAGCTCCTTTCGCAGAGCCTGATAGAGCGTGTCGTAGATAAGCGTCGACTTGCCCGAGCCGGAAACACCGGTGACCACCGTCAGCGTACCGAACGGAATCTCGGCCGTGACGTTTTTCAGGTTATTCTCGGTACAGCCGGAAAGCGTGAGGAACTTATCCGAGGTACGGCGCTTCTCCGGGACAGGAATCGTGCGTTCTCCTGAGAGATACTGGCCGGTCAGCGAATCCTTCGTCGCGGCAATCTCCTCCGGCGTTCCCGCAGCCGTCACATTTCCGCCGTAAATACCGGCTCCCGGTCCGATATCGATCACATAATCCGCGGCACGGATAGTGTCTTCGTCATGCTCGACGACAACAACCGTATTGCCCATGTCCCGGAGATGCTGCAGGGTTGCAATCAGTTTCTGGTTATCCCGCTGATGCAGACCAATCGACGGCTCATCTAAAATATAGAGCACACCCATCAGGTTCGAACCGATCTGGGTCGCAAGTCGGATACGCTGTGCCTCTCCGCCGGAAAGCGAGCCGGCGCTGCGGGAAAGCGTCAGATATCCGAGGCCTACCTCCTGCAGGAACTTCAGGCGGGAATCAATCTCGCGGAGAACCAGGCGGGCGATCTCCTCATCTTTTGCCGGCAGCTCAAGCCCG
>JAFZFW010000012.1 GCA_017555685.1 Methanocorpusculum sp. | reverse complement strand
CCCATCGTCTCCATCAACAGCGGCAGAATAATCGGCAGGACCGGCGTGTAGAGATCAATTAAAAAATGAGCGCTGATTGCTCCGGTAAGAGGGGATGATTTTGCCATCCTTACTCTTCGCCTTTGCGTACTTCAGTAATCGTCAGTTCAGCTTTGGCAAGGAACGCCTCGCACTTGGCAATCAGTTCCATGCCGCGGGTGTGCAGCTTTACCGCATCCTCAACAGAGGTGTTTGCATCATCAAGCTTGCGGGCAATCTCCCGAAGCTCGGTAATCATGGACTCGTAGTCCGGTTCGTTTGCTTCAATTTCGGTCATAAGATATTCTCCACTGTTGCAGTTACTTCTCCGTCAGCAAGACAGAGTGTTAAGCGGTCATCTTTTTTGAGCTGTTCTTTGGAACGGATGACAGTCCCGTTCTTCTGTACCAGAGCGTATCCGCGCTCAAGCGGTTTTTTCGGGTCGCACGCAAGAATCTTTTCCTTCTGCGTGGAAAGCTCGAGAACCGCAGTCTTTACCCGGTTCTCCGCGCCTTTAAAGATGCGTTCGGCAAGCAGAGCCACACTCTCCTTCTCCCCTTTAATCCGGCGGGAGAAGGCTGATGTTATCCGCTCTTCGAGGTCTGCCGTCTGCTGCTGCATCATGTCAAGCCGGCGGGACAGGCGGGACGGGTCGACCCGCATCTTCAGTTCGGCAACCGCGGAACGGTTCGTACTGATGATGCTGCGTGCCCTATCATGCATGCGCCGGCGGTAGTCTTCGAGGTTGTTTAAGAGCACTGTCCGGTCCGGGACGACGGTTTCTGCCGCGGCAGACGGGGTCGGCACTCTGCGGTCGCTTGCGTAATCAGAAAGCGTGGTGTCAGTTTCGTGGCCGACTGCGCTGATAATCGGGACGGCCGAGCGACGGATTGCCCGCACGACATCGGGATGGTTGAAGACAAAGAGGTCCTCGAAGCTTCCTCCTCCGCGGGCTACGATTATGACATCAACTTTGCCCTGCAGAGACTCGATTGCGGACACAATCGAGACCTCGGCACCTGCTCCCTGCACCTGTGCCGGGGCAAGGAGAATCGGCAGCGGATACCGGCGGGATAAGACATTTCTGATATCCTGTAAGACCGAACCGGTCTTTGAGGTAACCACGCCGACACATTTGGGAAACAGCGGAGGGCTTCTCTTCTCGGATTCGGGACGCGGGATGGTGCCTTCTGCTTCGAGCTGTTTTTTCCACTGCTCCTTTTGCAGATACAGACCCGTCTTTCCCCCGGCAGCAGGTTCAATCTTCTTGACGATAAACTGCATCCGCCCGGAGGGAGGGTAGAAGTCCACGTATCCGGTGACATTGACCGCAAGTCCGTCCTTTAAGGGGAAGGCGAGGTACTTTGCGGCATACTTCCACATCACACAGGCTACTGCTGCATCAGTGTCTCCTTTTTCGGTTAAGGAAAAGTACAGATGCCCGCTTGCATTCGGCCGGTATCCGGTAACCTCTCCGGTAACCGTGATGCCGGTTAAAAGCTCGCAGTCAAGAACCTCCTTAATCCGTTCGCCAAGCTCGGAGACCGAGAGCACATCCGGTGCTTCCGGCTCCTTCTTCGGCAGCGGATTGGGGTCTACGACCGGGCTTATGAAGGAAAATGCGCTTCCGCTCTCGCTCTCATCAAAGGAAAGGGTCGCCTGAACGGGCGCTTTTTTTGCCATGCTCATATATTGGATTTGCGAGAAGAAGAAAGGTTCGGGTTTACAGGGATAAAATACAACACCTATTTAGACTCCCGCGTACAATTATCCATTATGTACCAGCTTGAAGCATCCAGCATGTTTTTCCACCCCTACAAAACCCCGGAAATCTTCTCTGCCATGAATACCGCAGGTCTTGATTCCGTGGAGTTCTGGATGGAGACACCGGAGTTCTGGATGGCGGGAGCAAACGTAGACGAGCTGCTGGAAGAGAAAAAGCAGTACCCGCATCTCTTCCCCCTCGCCATGCATGCCCCGATCTTCGACTTAAACCCCTGCTCCTTCAACCCCAAAGTCGCATCACTTTCCGCGGACTGTACCATCGACTGCATCGAAATGCTCGAAGCACTCGGGGGCGGAATTGTTACCATCCATCCCGGAAAGCGTACCGCAAAACGCCCGGTAACCTACCTCGACAAAGAACGCTTCCACCAGTACTTAGGCCGCCTTGCAGATGTCGCCGGCAAATCCGTGCAGATTGCCTTGGAAAACATGCCGCCTGCAGTAAACGCCCACATCACAACCGCTCCGGAAATGCGGGAAGTCTTAGACGAATACTCCTGGCTTTCCTTCACCTTCGACTATGCCCATGCCCAGGCAGCAGGAGATCCCTTCTCCTTCATCGAGCTTTGCAGTGACCGTATGGTAAACATCCATGCAAGCCTGGGAAGACCAGGCGCTATGCACTCCCCGCTTGCCGGCACACCGGAAGGCGAAGCACTCAAAACCGTACTGCTCAAAACCGGCTATCAGGGACGGGTGACCTATGAGTTCGAGGACTTAAACTTCAAAACCTTAAGCCTGCAGGACCGGACCGAAATCCTCGCAAAAGAGACACAATGGTATCGGGAACCATAAACTGCAAGATATATTTATGCTCTCAGGACTCACATATAATAAGAATAATTCTATGACCGTTTGCAGACATCCTCTTAATCGATTAGCCGCAGATGCGGCGTGGGCTTTATGTTAGAGTATACGAATATAGTTCTTTTTGTAATTCTGCTGTGTTTATCAGCATTCTCCTCAGGATCTGAGGTTGCTTTAGTCGGACTGAACCGGGCAAAAGTAAAGGCGCTCGCGGAATCCGGAAAGGCTGCAGGCAAACGCCTGGAGAAATTAAAGGAAACCCCGGACCACTTCTTAATCACCATCCTGATTGCCAACAACATCGTAAACACCGGTGCTGCATCGCTTGCAACAGCAGCAGCTCTGGAAGTCTTCGGTGATGCAGGTATCGCAATCGCAACCGGTATTGTAACCCTGCTGCTGTTAATCTTTGGTGAGATTGGTCCAAAGACGTATGCAAACAAGCACCAGGAGCGGATTGCACTCCTTGTCGCAACCCCGATTTACTTCATGACAAAAGTCCTGACGCCGTTCTTCTGGATTTACGATAAAATCAGAGGTCTGAGCAAGTCCGAGGACGCTCCGGGAGTTACCGAAGAGGAGCTGCGCGAATGGATTGATGTCGGAGAGATGGAAGGCGCAATCGAAGAGGATGAAAAGGAGATGATCTACTCCGTTCTCCGGTTCAACGATACTACTGCAAAAGAGGTCATGACGCCAAGACCGGATGTCTCGATGATTGAGGACTCGGCAACGCTTGAGGAGGCGGTTGCCTACATCAGAGAGACCGGATACTCCCGTCTTCCGGTGTACCACGAGACCGTGGACAACATCGTCGGTTCGATTAACTTCAAGGATGTGTTTGATGCGTACACATCCGGCGACAACACAAAGCTGACCGTAAAGAACCTCATGGTCGAGGTCTACTGCGTTCCGGAGTCGAAAAAGATTGACGATCTCTTACGCGACCTGCAGGTAAGACGCGTCCACTTAGCCATTGTCTTAGATGAGTTCGGCGGATTCTCCGGAGTCGTTACCATCGAGGATATCTTAGAGGAGTTAGTCGGCGACATCATGGATGAGACCGATGTTGATGAGGTCGAAGACATCATCGAGATTGCTCAGGGCATGTACATGCTCGATGCACAGGTCCGTGTTGCGCAGTTAAATGAGCACTTCGAGATTGAACTGCCGGAAGACCCGAGCAGTTATGAGACGATTGGAGGTCTTATCTTCTCGCAGTTAGGCCGTATCCCGCGTCTTGGAGAGTCTGTAAAGACCATAGATGATATCACGCTGATGGTTACAAAGATGCGTGGCCGCCAGATTTTAAAGGTCAAGATGATCTTCCCGATTCCGTACGATGAAGATGCGGAAAGCGACGGGGAGTAATCCTCTTTTTTTGAATACATTTCATTCTGCATTACCCGGAAGGGGAGAAAAACAAACCACAGAATTATCCCCTCAGACGCCCTACAAGAAAGCATGGAAGATGTATTTATCGCCCGTGCCGGTGCGCAGTCTGCCGACCGCAGCACGGAAAAGAAGATTCAGGCATTATGCAGTGCTGCAGGCCTTGACATGATGGTCTCTGCCGGAGACTTAACTGCGGTAAAGGTCCACTTCGGCGAGCGGGGCAATGATGCGTTTGTCCCGGCGATGAGTGTGGCATGCGTTGTCGAGGAGGTAAAAAAAGCCGGTGCCAAACCATTCTTAACCGATACCAATACGCTCTATCTCGGGGGCAGAAAGAACTCTGCAGATCACCTTGAGACTGCCGCACAGCACGGCTTCTGTTATCCGGTTGTCTCCTGCCCGGTTATCATCGCCGACGGACTGAAAGGACAGAACTATAAAGAGGTCGAAGTCTACGGAAAACACTTCGACACGGTCAAAATCGCTTCCGACATCGTTGCGGCAGACAGTCTGGTGGTCGTCTCCCACTTCAAAGGTCACGAAGTTGCCGGATTCGGCGGAGCAATCAAAAACTTAGGTATGGGTTGTGCCGCAAACGAGGGAAAACGCGAACAGCACACAACCCGTCCCTTTGTGCTCGAGGACAAATGTGTTACCTGCGGAGCATGCATGAACGCCTGCGCAGAGTTCTGCATCGGACTCGAAGGCAAATCCATTGTTATCGACTACGACCACTGTGTGGGATGCCTGATGTGCATGAACGTCTGTCCGGAGCATGCAATCGACCTGGACTGGCAGGATGACGGCGTGGTCTTTGTGGAAAAGATGGCAGACTATGCAGCAGGCGCTGTCGCCAACAAGACCGGCAAGGCATTCTACATCAACTTCTTAACCAACATCACCCCGCACTGTGACTGCACCCCATGGAATGACATTCCCTTTGTGCCGGACATCGGCATCCTCGCATCCCGCGACCCGGTGGCACTCGATAAAGCATGCTATGACCTGGTGAACAATGCCGAAGGAGTGCATGGTTCGCTTCTCCCGGACCACCACGAAGCAGGCGAGGAAAAGTTCACCCGCGTCTGGCCGGGAACCAGTCCGGAACTCCAGCTCGAAGCAGCCGAAGAGATGAATGTCGGCAGGCGCGAGTACCGGCTGATTGAAGTCTGAAACAGCAGAGATACTCTGCCCCCCCTGCTTTTTTTCTCCGTAATTATTTCCATCAGCAGATAGGAAACTATCCGCCCAACCTATAGGAAGAGGAACAGCTTTTTTGTGTCCCGGCAAAAACACACACAAAGTATTACCTGCATCCCTTACGGCTCATATCGAATACCAAAGTGGTCACGCATGCGTATGAGAAGAGATGACGAAACAATTGCCGAATCACACAAATATCACAAATATTACAAATATTACAAATATTACAAAAATACAAAAATAGTATTACTTAATTAATAATCGTAACATTAAACACATATCAAAATCAATAACGTATCATCAACACGAGACAGGAGTCCACGATGGCATTTTACCAGATTACCTACAACAAAAAGTATGACTTCGCAACGCT
>JAFZFW010000125.1 GCA_017555685.1 Methanocorpusculum sp. | reverse complement strand
GTTCCGCAGATTTCTGCTATCGCCAACGTTGCAGACATTGCAACCCCGTGCGGAGTTCCGGTAATTGCTGACGGAGGTATCAAGTACTCCGGTGATGTCGCAAAGGCATTCGTTGCAGGTGCATCTTCTGTTATGATGGGAAGCATGTTCGCAGGAACCGACGAGGCTCCGGGTAAGACCATCATCGTCAAAGGCAGACGCTACAAGCAGTACAGAGGCATGGGTTCCCTTGGTGTCATGACCTCCGGAAACTCCTCCGACCGCTACTTCCAGAAGAAAGGCATCGGTGCAAACAAATATGTCCCGGAGGGTGTCGAGGGTGCAACTCCATACATCGGCTCTGTTACGGATGTCATCTACCAGACCATCGGCGGATTAAAATCTGCTATGGGATACGCAGGATGCGGAGACATTCCAACCATGAGATCCAACGCACGTTTTGTCAAGATTACCGCAGCAGGTCTCAAAGAGTCTCACCCGCACGACATCGTCATCACTGACGAAGCCCCGAACTACCGGGCAAACCTCTAAATCTTTTTTTTTTCTGCAGACGGACAGTCTGATTCTCAAAAATCAATCAACGGATATTTCTATTTCCAACACCTATTAGAAATATACGAACCTCATGACGCTGTCTGCTCTTGAAACCGCCTGCCGCCTCTATCAGCAGGAAGCAAAAACCAATCCCTTCAATACCTGGCTCATCGTGGAAAACGAAGACGTCCGCCGCCGTGCCGCAGAGCTCATCGCATCTCCCGTTCTGGATACCAGAATCACCACCATCAAAACCTTAGCTCACACCATCCTCAAAGAACAAAATGCCAATATCAGAATCATCCCGCCCGAAGAGCAGTTCCTTCTTTTCTTAGCATTCGCTAAAGAGGTCTTTGACAAAAAAACCGCAACCAAGACCTTAACAGAGAACTTAATCGACCTCTACATAACGCTCATACTCAATCAGAAACCATGCCCGACCGACACCGAAAAGGGCAGAAAAGCCGCAGAAGTGTTTAATCTCTATACCAAATGGTGCAAAGACAGCCGGGCAGCAGATGCAATCTCTGCAATACAGTATGCAGTACCCTATGCAGAAAAGATGAAACCGGAAACCTGTATCTGCTGCTGTCTCCAAAGTACAACACCTTTAGCAGAAACCCTGTTATCAGTATTCGCTCCGGAAGCGCTTCATCTGCAGCCAAAAGAGCCGGAACTCACCCTTCCGGAATGCGAAACCGCTGTTCTCTCCTACAAAAACACCCGCGAAGAGATATCCCAGACCCTGGAAACCATCTGCCGGCTCGAAGAATCGGGTGTGCCGGGAAAAGATATTCTGGTGCTCACCCCGTCGCTTCGAACAACGCTTCCCGTCTTCGAAGAACTGACTGCCGGATTCTATGTTGACCGGAAAATCCCGCTCACCTTCAAAACTGCTGAGCGCAAGAGCATCCTGAATATCCCTGCAGTCCGTGCAGTCCTTTCCTGGGTTTCCGCATCCTTCGACCCAAAGGAAACCGACATCTCCCTCATCCTCGAAAGCCCGTACCTGAGAATAAACCGGCAGAACATCACCGCCGGAAAACTCAGAAAAGCAATCAAACGGGCAGGAGATGATAACGTCAGCCATCTCAGAGACAGACTCGCAGAAGGAGATGACGAAACTATTCCTGCCGTCGTCGAGGAGATTCTGCAGTTTTCACAGCGTCGGCAAAAGTCCGCCCGCACCCTGCGGGAAAGAATTGCCGCTCTCGAAGCGGACTTACGCGACCTCGGGTGGATGCAGGCAGAGATGACCGAAAGCGAAAGCCGGGCACGCCAGGCATTCTGTTCTCTGCTTGAAAGACTTGCCGCAAGCGGTACTGCCGACACCTCCTGCAGCCCGACAGAGTTTTCTGCAATCCTTGCCAGGGGATGCAGAAAGAACGCCGGCATCCCCTATCCCGAAAACGAAACAGCATTTCGCATCGGAAAGCTCCGCTCCGCTGCCGGCACGAGAACTCCGTACGTCTTTATCATTGGACTTTCTGCCAAAAACATCCCGAACATCTCTGCAACCCTGCCGCTCTTAACTGTGCAGGAGACAAAAAATCTCCTGCCGGACCGGTACAAAAAGTCCGCAGGAGATACCGCATACTACTTCGCTGAAGCAGTACACTCTGCAGAAACACAACTCACACTTTCCTATGCAGAATCGACCGGGAAAAACAGCGAAAGCCCGTCACCTTATCTGACAAGCCTTGCCGAGCCGCAGGCAGCACACCCGCTTCCTCTTCTTCATGCAGTATTCGGTAACCAGAAAATTGCAGGACACCTGATTGCAGAACGGAAAAAGCCTGAAGACATCTTCGGCATCCGCGAACTCGAAGATACTGCCTACAGAATCCAGGTAGAGACCATCGGCAGAAAAGAACCGGGAGAGTATACGGCACACTTTACCAGGGATTTCCGTACTATCTACGCAGAAAAACACGTATCTCCGACATTCCTGGAAACCTATGCTGAATGCCCCTTTGCCTGGTATATCAGATACCATCTGGGTCTGGAAAACCCGAAGGATGCAAGCGCGGAAAGCATACGGATTGGAACAGTATTCCACAATGTCTTAGAGAGATATTTCAGAGAGCACCCCTGCATCACTGAAGATATGCGGGAGAGTGCATTTGCAGAACTCTCAGAACTTCTTGTTGAAGAGATGCAGAAGACCGGCATCAAAACTCCGTCCTGGGAAGCATATGCACGCGGCTACCTTGGAAAAGACCAGCTTTCCAGTTCCCTTCAGGAACTCATCGAAACCGAGATTGGTTTCACTGAAGCAGGCTACCGTACTGAACCGGAGTGGCTCGAGCGGGACGTAACTGCAGTCTTTGACGGCATCACCGTTACGGGAAGAGTTGACCGTGTCATGAAAAAAGATGACAGAATCCGGGTTGTCGACTACAAAACCGGAAAGGTCAAAGAGAAAAAGGATGTTAAAAACGGTACAGCCCTGCAGCTCCCCATCTACACCGAAGCCGCAGCAAAAGAAACCGGACTGAGGCCGGAGACCGGATACTATGTCCAGACCTCATCCCGGAAAGCCGGTGTTGTTCAGATTTTCGAGGATGATGCAGAGAAGATGATTGCAGACGCAAAGGAGATGATTGTATCAATCATCGAACGCATCCGAAACGGTGAGTGTGCCGTCACGGAAAAGTGCGGCAACAAATACTGTCCCTACAAACATATCTGCCGGAAAGACGAAGGAGGACAAAATGACTGAGCCAACCTATACTGCCGCACAGGAAAAAGCGCTTGAGATGGGAAAAAGTCTCTGCGTAACCGCAGGCGCCGGTACAGGAAAGACTTTCCTTCTGACTCAGCGGTATCTGCGTCTCTTAGAATCCGGAGCTCTGCCAAGAGATATTGTTGCCCTTACCTATACGGAAAAGGCGGCAGCAGAGATGCAGACCAAAATCTCGCGGGAACTGAAAAAGCAGGCCGAGGTAAATCCGGCATTCATCGAAAGCCGTGATACCTTCCCGCAGGGAATCATCAGCACCTTCCATGGGTTCTGTCTTTCCATCCTCAAGGAGTTTGCCTACGAAGCAGATCTCGATCCCGGATTTTCTGTAATGGACGAGCTGGACAAGACTGAACTCGTAGAAAAAACCATTGCTGATGTCCTGGAAAAGCCGCCGGAAGAACTCTTCGAAGATGTGGTAACACTATTTGCCTACGGAAATGCCGGAAAAATCAAATCCATTATCCGTGCAGCAGTCTCTGTCCCCAAAGACTGGTTTGCCGCGCTCGAGACTGAGCCGGAAACCATCCGCCATGTCTGGCTTGCCGCATACAAAGAAAGCCTGCGAAGAGCAGGCGTAGATACAAACGCTGCCTTCTTCCCACTCCTTGACTATGCATCCGAGGAAGAGTATCTCAAATACCTCAAAGACTGGTTCCTGGAAGCAAGCTGCAGTGTTACAGAACGGGTCGACAGAACCAAAGAGTGGAGCAGAAAGCCGTGGCAGGTAAAATACGCAGAACTTGCAGAGAGAGTCAAAGCGGCAGAAACAGGCAAAGAGATACGGCGTGCCTGCATCCCGGAGGGAAAAATAACCGTCAAAGGAACAAAGACATTCCCGGTAAATCCTTCCGAAGCAGAGACTGCATCCGAGTTCCTGAAAATCTTTGAGACACTCTCCTATCTCCCGGGCAAAGACAGCAGAGTCTTTACGCTTACCCGTCGGCTTTTGCTTGCCGCAGGACGTACTGCCGCATACTGTGCGGAAAAAATCGCCGCCGAAAAACGCCGGGCAGGGGTTCTTGACTTCGATGACCTGCTGGAAAAAACAGATGAACTCTTATCTGAAAAACACCCGGAGATTCTCCAAACCATCGCCAGCCGCTGCCGTTACCTCTTAGTAGATGAAGTGCAGGACAATGACCCGAAGCTCATCTCCTTAGTCAGGAAACTCTGCGGAGATCCGAAGGAAAACGACCGGCTCTTTGTCGTGGGAGATGCAAAGCAGTCGATTTACCTTTTCCGCGGAGCGGATGTTGCAGGCTTTATCGGTATGCAGAAGGATTTCGGGGAAGAATCTGTTGCTCTGGATACCAGTTTCCGCTCCGCTCCGGCGATTATCGAGCTCGTAAACGCAGTCTTCACCGAGCTTTTCAAGAGCCGGACAAACCCGTGGGACCCGGAGTATGATGCCATCACTCCTCACCGTTCTGCGGCAGACGGCAGTGTCACTCAGATTCTGATACCCTACAGCACCGACAAGGCATCACTGAAACAAACCGAAGCGGAAGCTCTTGCCGCCTGGATTTATGATGCTGTCGAAAACCGCACGATTACCGTAGCGGATGCAGACGAAAACCCCAGAGCGGCACGATATTCAGACGTCGCGATTCTTATCGAACGACGTTCAGTCATGCCGCACATACGGGACGCACTGGATACATACCATATCCCCTACGAAGAAGGAGCTGGCAAAGACTTCTATACAAAACAGGAAACTGCAGATCTTCGAAATGTGCTTTCTGCAGTTCTCTACCCTGAAGAAGATATTCCGCTCTACGGTGCACTGCGTTCACCCTACTTTGCCGTATCTGATGCAGAACTGGAAACAGCAGCACACGGTAAGCGCGGAATTCTCCTCTCCCGTCTGCAGCGGTATGCAAAAGAAAACCCGGACTGCCGGACTGCTGCTGCACTAAGCAGCATCAAACGGTGGCAGGAGTATGCATCCCATCTGCATCCGGCTGAAACAGTTCGGAGAATCCTTGCTGAATCAGAGATTTTCTCCATCTATGCCGGCATTTCCGGCGGCGCTCAGATGGAAGGAAACCTGCTCAAACTGCTTGACATTCTGCGCAGCAGAGCAGATGCCAGGCCGTTTTCGCTCTACGAGTTTGTGGAACTTCTCGAGACAAGCATGGATGCAGAACTGCAGGAAGGAGACGGCGAACCTGCTGATGATGCCGGCAACCGGGTACGGATTATGACAGTGCACGCATCCAAAGGTCTGGAGTTCCCGATTGTCTGTGTTGCGTATGCCGGATCGGGAAAACGGAGCAGATCTGAAGCCGCAGTCTCTCACGAGACACTGGGATTCGGTGTTTCCGTATATCCTTCCGGAACAGACCCGGTAAATATTGTGGCAACTCTTTCAAAGGATGAGATGCGGGAAAAGGAGGACGCAGAACATAAACGGCTGTTCTATGTGGCGCTTACCCGTGCACGCGACCATCTGGTTCTCAGCGGAGCAGTGGAAACAAAAGACGGACCTGCCTCACGTTCATTCCTTGCACTCTACGACAGCGCAAAAGAAGCCGTCGAAAATCCGCCGGCACTTTGTACCGGTGCAGTCTGCGAACCGTCAGTTCAGGAGGCAGATATTCCATGCTCAGCATTTGGCGCCATATCAGTACCTCTGCCGGAATGCAGAGAGGAAACAGTCTGTTCCAGTCAGGATACTGCCTATGCCATGCAGCGCGGAAGCCGCCTGCATGCAGTGTTTGCCGGAGAGAGTAACGATGCAGAGTTTGCAGATCAGTATGCGGAGTTCCTCTCCTGTCCGCTGATGGAAAATGTTGTCTTCGAACACTGTGAGATGAGCATCCTCTGCGGAAGCGAGCGCCGGGTGATTGACCGGTTTGTACAGTATGCAGATGGTACATACGCAGTAATTGATTACAAGACCGGAAGTCTTGCCGCGGCAAAAGAGCGGGGGCTGTTTGCGCAGTATGCTGAACAGGTTGGCGAGTATGTACAGCTTATGCAGGAGATGACAGGCGGAACTGTTTCCGGATGGCTGTACTTCGCAGATGAAGAGGAGGAAAAGAGGATTGTCAAGCTATAATCATTGTGCACAAAACACACCCAAATTAACCACAAAATTCAGAAAAAGCAAAAATTCTTAAAGAAATACGATGAACAACTCTCCATGCAGGAGAGGCATAACTCCATCTATCACACCCAACAATATCCGCCAAGTCCCCTTGAAGCAGAACTCATCCGCCGCATAAAAACCGATCTCAAAACAGCACCGCCGGTGAACAAAACAGAAGAAGCACTCTATGATGCTGTAGAAAAGCTCCTGAAAAAATACAAAACCCGCATCACAGACTCTGCAAAACAAACCATCCTCTACCACATAAAAGCCTCCGTCCTCGGGTGGGGAAAGCTCGAACCTCTCAGAGAGGATGAAGACATCGAAGATATATCGTGTGTCGGGTGGGAATACCCATTATACATCTACCACCGAACACTCCGTGACGTCGAAACAGACATCCGCTTCGACTCTGCTGAAGAACTCGACCACACCGTTGCTCTTTTCGCCCAGAAAGCAGGAAAGCAGATTTCTCTTGCAAACCCCATTCTTGATGCAACCTTAGAGGATGGAAGCCGCATTCAACTCACTTTCAAAAATGTTGTCTCACCCCGCGGGTCAACTTTTACCATCCGGAAATTCCGAAAGACACCATACTCAGTAATCGACCTCATAAAAAACCATACCTTCACTGTCGAAGAGATGGTTTTTCTCTGGTTTGCTGTTGAGTACAACCGTTCCATCCTGATTATCGGCGGTACTGCCTCCGGGAAAACAACTACTCTGAATGCAATCACTCAATTCATTCCACCTTTAGCCAAAATCGTCACCCTGGAAGACACCGGAGAACTCATGCTCTGCCACGGAAACTGGCAGCCCTCAGTTGTCCCGCCTGCCAGTGAATCCATCACTCTCTTTGACTTAGTTACCGCTTCCATGCGACAGCGACCCGAATACCTGATTGTCGGAGAGGTAAGAGGAAAAGAAACCACTGCTATGTTTCAGGCGATAAACACCGGACACACCTCCTTTTCAACATTCCATGCAGGAGATTTTAGAAACGCGGTAAACCGCCTCGAAAACCCGCCGTTAAACATTCCGCAGAGCATGATTGAATCACTCGACATCGTACTGTCACAAAAGCGCTTCATCAAAGGAGAGGAACAAATCAGGCGTTGTACTGAGATTCTCGAGATTATCGGGCAAAACGAAACAAACACCGTCTTCTCCTATCGCGAAGGAGAAGACACAGCAGTCTTTTCCGGATTGTCACAGACCTGTGCTGACATCTGTTCCCGAACCGGAATGAATGAGGAGGCGTTACGCCAGGAAGCAGAACGGCGAAAAGCATTCCTGCTTTCCCTGCTTGAGGCAGACATCACTGACTTCCGTGAGGTCGCGGCAGCAATCAATGCATACCGGAGGAGCGATGAAGAAGAAGGAGATTGATGAGAGTCTCTACGATGCAGTACTTTATCTGCATGTCCTGCACACCTGCGGGGCAACGCAGTACGCTGCAGTACTGTCACTTGCAGAAAATGCAGCCGTATTCGGTGCAGCTGCAGAAGCGTTTCGGCCTGTCATCACTGATGCAGAGTTCTGCGGTGCTACACTCTATGAAGGACTGATACGGCTTTCAAAGACAACACCTTCAGAGAAACTCTCACGATTTGCCGCCGGATATGCAGCATCGGTCCGGACAGCAGGGACAGCATTTCCATTTCTGGATGATGCAGTAGATACCCTGCGGATAGAAGCAGAAACCGCGGAAAAGAAGTATCAGGAGTCTCTTGCAGTAATGGGAGAGATGTATCTGACGCTCTTTGTCGCAGCCCCGCTTTTTGCAGTAATTGCCGGGCTCGTGTTAGCGATGATAGCCGGACTAAATCCGTTTTATCTGGAACTGATACTCTATCTGCTCTTCCCGGCAGCTGCTGCAGCGTTTCTTCTGGTTCTGGACAGTATGCAGCGAAAAGAGCGCTATAGACCACTTACCCTGCCGCCGGACTTTTCCCCGATAGGAAAGCGGGATGGAGATGGTGCGGAAGCAAATGAGTTTGCCCGCCTCAGACGATATGATCGAAAGAAGAAACTGCGTTCCGTAGTAAAAGACCCGATTGGATTCTTCACCAAAAACCCGGAGACAACCCTGTTTGCCGGACTCCCTGCAGGATTTCTGCTAAGTTGTGTGATTCCAAATCCAGTACTGCAGGCCGGGGCGTTTCTGCTCAGTGCAGGAATCCCTTTTGCAGTGTTCTTCGAGCGAAAACAGAAACATAAAAGAAAAGCAGCACAGGCACTGCCGGATTTTTTCCGCGTTTTAGGCAGTGCAGTATCCCGCGGAATGACAACAGCAGAAGCAGTCTCTCTTGCATCCACAGAAGCAGGAGCTTTGCAAAAAGATCTTGTGCGGACAGCATCTGCCATTCATCTGGGAGAACTGGCAGACCATGCGCTTTTCGGGATGGCAAACTGCCTGAGGATTTCGCATGCGAACCGGGCAGTGATCTTGATTGCCGAAAGCAGCCGCTTTTCCGCAGATATTTCTCCGGTACTGTTTGAACTTGCAGATAATCAGCGCCGCCTGCAAACAGCAGATGCAACGCGAAGAAGCGGGATGTCACTTTATACCGCAGTAATTTATCTGGCGTTTTTTGTGTATCTGTTCGTTGCCGGAATTCTGCTGACAGTGTTTCTGGATGCCGCAGGAGCATCAGGGACACTTGATGCCGGACTGTATGAAAGGGTACTGTTAACCGGAAGTCTGGTTCATGCAGTATGTTCCGGGTTTGCTGCGGGAAAAATGGGAGAGGGGATGATGGGTGCCGGGGTGAAGCATGTATGTGTGATGACAGCAGTGTGGGTTATCTTCGCGATGGTCTGCGGATGATACAAACGTCAGGCACTGCCCCATACATGAGCGTAGCCCTTCCGCGGAAGAACAGACCCTCCCATCACCACTGAATCCCCTTCCACGACCTCACCAATAACTGTATATTCAACATCAAGCCCGGCAAGAACCGCATCTGATGCCGTAAACAGCAGGCCGAAGTCCCCTCCGCCGAACAGGAAACAGGTCTTCGCATACTCACTCTCTTCAAACAGCGGCAGAGAATCCTCATCCAAAACAAACCCGACAGAAGACGCATCCGCAATATCATACAGCGAAATAACCACACCGTCTGAGACATCCATCATCGAGGACGCACCCGCTTTGGCAATCTTCTGTCCCGCTGCCACCTGCGGTTCAGGCATCAGAAGGAAACGGCGGAACTCCCCGCGACCGTCAAGTGCTGCCTGAGAACGTCCCGGGATGCCGGTAACACAGACTTTATCGCCCACCTGTGCTCCGGAACGACGACAGTAGTGCTTTGCGGAAACGATGCCGAATGCCGTGGTAAC
>JAFZFW010000124.1 GCA_017555685.1 Methanocorpusculum sp. | reverse complement strand
GAGTGGAGTGCTTCTGTTACCAGATAGAGCAGTTCGATAAAGAATGATTTGTTGTGTGCCTTTGCATGACGGACGACATTGGTCACATCAATGCGCACATTTATGGAAAATGTCGGGTCGGTGAAACTGTTGAACCAGTCAAAGTGTTTCTTTCTCCCCTGCTTTTCCATATCCACGATTTGCATATTGAATAAAGATACGGGAGTCTATTTATGGATTTTGAATGAACGAAGTGAATGAAAAGAAGAATTATGCGAGGTTCGAGAGGACACGAAGTGGACTCGAAGATTGAGCATGGATTTTTGAACGAAGTGAAAAAAGACATGCGAGGGGTGGGATTCGAACCCATGAACTACTTATAGACCAGATCTTAAGTCTGGCGCCGTTGGCCTGGCTTGGCTACCCTCGCAACTACCTTATTACATTGTACCTACATGATATAAAACTACGCGGTTTGACCATCGAAAAATCGGCAGGAAATGCCGTGAAGTCCCCGCATACATGCGCGGGCGCGGAAAAGACGCATCAGGAAAATCACAAATATACAAATACTTTGCAGACCGATAATGTAAGGAAGGAACTCCTATAGTGTAGTGGTCAATCATTCCGGCCTTTGGAGCCGGAGACGGCGGTTCGAACCCGCCTAGGAGTATCGAACCTGTTTTTTGGATATTTCATTCAGGCATCGGTACGATTTATCAGTGCCCGGATTCTTGTCTTTACATTTTCCCGCAGATTCGCGTAGTACAAGCCGTAATCATGACCATGATAACTCTCCGGTCCGAACAGATCTTCGGCCAGTGCAGGGATTGCATAGAGTGACTTATCAGCAGTACTGCAGACAACAACCCCGCGTTCCAAATCAAGCTGTGCATCAGCAAAACCTTCAACGAGTTCGCCTTCTGTATTCAGCGAGCCGAGATTTTCCAGAACACCCGCATATGTTGTATCCCGTTTCCAGTTAACCGGGTTTATCGCGATGGCGCCGGGTGTTACAACAGCATTATGTCTGCCCGCATTTCCCGGACCTTCCGTATTGTAGGAGATAATAACCCCGATGTCATCAGCCCGTTCTGCAAAATGAAGATGCGGATTTTCTGCCAGATATTTTCCGGTCACCGAGTACCCGATTACATATGCGGCAATCATTTTCTTATAATATTGCGGATGCTCTTTCATATAGCCGGAAAGAAGCTGTGTTATAATCTGGGAACCCTGCGAGTGCCCGGCAAGAATAAACGGCTTTCCGTTGTTGCAGTGCTCGAAGTAGTAATCAAGCGCAGAGGACGGGTCCTGTGATGCGGAATAGCGAAGAAATTCAGTCGTATCCTGTTCACTCAGCGTAAGGGCATACTCGGCACTAACCTGCCGGTAATACGGAGCATAGATATTACAATCCTCTGCAAAGACGGAAGCCTGAACTTCGAAAACCGTTTGCGCCCCGGCACGCATTCCTGCATCATCAATATCCGATACATCCGGCGCGTCCACGCTTTCCTTATTGTACGCTGTCGGATAGAAGTAGATAACATCCACATCTTTGCCTGCATCACCTACTGCAAGCCAGTTGTCCATATCCGCATAATCGATTTTTGTTTCCCACTTCTCTCCTCCGTTTGTCCGTTTTATGACAGCGGGAACAGCATCCGCCGGATCAGCTTCAGACAGATTCCTGACAACACCAGGGCCTGCTGCCATCAGAATCAGCAGTCTGAGAAAAAGAGGGAACATACGTCTCTTCATAGAATAGAATCTCCATTTGTGAATAAATGACTTTCCATAAGAGAGACAGGGCGGTAAAACGGAAGCGGTACTGATCAAAAAAAAGCGGGGAAACTTACTTCCTCTCCCCTTCCAGAAACTCCGCCGGCACATTGTGGTCAAACGTTGCCCGGACGTCTGCTGCCCTGAGATATTTTACCAGAACCGGCACCGAACAGTCCTTCCACTCAGCATCCCACCACATACAGTTATTTGCCGAACAGGTCTTGCCTGACAGCGGACAGGTCAGAAGTGTATTAGTCATACAGAAAAATAGGTGAAAAAAGGATTTATAATTTCGGTCGGTGAGCCTGATACTCAACCACTGCCCCGTTTCCGGCCTCGCGGAATGCCCGGGCAACACCGGCAGGCCCGAGCTTTACCCCGCCGAAGATTCGGGAGACCATCAGCACATGCGAACCTAAATTATGCCGCTCCATAACCTCCGCCAGTGCACGTCCCGGAGAGCCGACCTCTCCGTCAGCTCTGCTGTCGGTAAAGTTCCCGCACACAACCGCATAACAGTGGTGTGCCGCCTTCTTGTAGAGCTTATCATGAATGGCTCTGACCTCCAGCACATCATCCGGCGTATCAATCTCATAGAGATGTGCATAGAACTTCGACTTCTTCTCATCCAGACGGACAACAGATACTTCACGAACTGCCATATTATCTCTCTTTCATCTCCGTTAACGCAGCGCGGAACTCATCTAAGTACGCCTGCATTGAAAGACTGCCCTCCGGAAACGGACAGTCCGCATCATAGAGCTTGTCAATAACCGGCTGGGTCGGATAAATCTCCACCTTAACACCGGTCGCTTCCACTGCCGCCTCCATCGCTCTGCGGAACAGCCCGATACAGTATGCAATCCGGTGCGTATACGTATCGCGGGTCTTTTCCAGATAGCCGATAAGACGCCGGGTCTCAATCTCTAAGAAATCATCTTTGATCTTCTGATCCTTTACATTACCGAGCATGTAATGGTAATGTGCAAACGGATACATCAGCTCAAGCTCAGCCGGAACCGTACCGCAGGTCCCGAAGATCGTCACATGATATTTTGCCGTGTCCCCGAACACCTCGCCGAAGAGTTTATGGAACAGCTTATGAGACGGGCTGTCGCTGTACGGCTTCCGGACAGCACAGGGGATAAAAATCCCGATATCACGCGGAGCAATCGCATATTTATTGAGGATATACTGATATGCCTCCTCAAACTGCGGAAGATAAAACGGCGGGTCCGTTAAATCATTCGGGTCAGCCGGGGGCTTCACTCTTTAACCTCAAAATCCGCATCAATAGTATCCGGGTCAAGCTGCTTTTTAGCATCACCAAGCGGAAGGAACACCCAGAGAGCCACGTAGGCAAGAGTCAGAGCAATTCCTGTCACCGGGATTGGAAGGATAAGCAGGATGATGAAAACCAACCGGACAATCCATGCCTGGATACCGAAATATTCTGCAAAACCCCCTAAGACGCCGCCTAAGAACCGGTTACTTGGGGAACGGTAGAGTTTTTTTGCCATACCTTACTATTTTTCCCGAAAGGCTATACCTTTTCTGATTCTCTGCAGACAACACAGCGCGGACTCTTCTTCACCGAAAAGATATCAACCGCATTTGCCGCCCCGTCATAGAGCAGAAGTTTTCCGGCAAGCGTCGGCTTTCCCGTCAGGAAGCGGACGGCCTCTAAAGCCTGCATACTTCCTACAACGCCGGCAGACGCACCGATAATCGGCGCAGATGCAGTTGTCTCCGCCTTCGGGAAAATACAGGAAAGACACGGCGTCTCACCCGGGATAACCAGCGTAATCTGCCCGGAATACCCCGTCACAGCCCCGTGCAGAAGCGGAATCTTCAGCTTCTGCGACGCCTCATTTAAGACATAGCGCGTCTCGAAGTTATCCATACAGTCAATGATAAGATCCGCACCTTCTGCCATACGGAAAACCGACTCTGCATCAATCCGCTCGGCAAATGCCTGCACACGGCACTCCGGATTGTATGCGGAAATCGTCTGTGCCGCAGACTCGGCCTTCGCCACCCCCAGGCGCTCTGCCGGGTGGAGAATCTGCCGGTTCAGGTTCGACTCCTCAACCACATCCAGATCAGCGATACGAATCTCACCAACCCCGGCTTCTGCCAGATAAAGCGCAACCGGAGAGCCGAGCCCGCCGGCACCGGCGATAAAAACCGTAGCGTCGCCAAGTTTTTGCTGTCCATCCTCCCCGATTAAGGGAATCTGGCGGACATAGCGTTCATGCATAGGTTTCCCTCACCAGCGCAAGGCAGGCCTGCGCATCCAGATGCTTCTGATCAACCGCATTGGTCTTCAGCCAGGAAAGCAGCGCCTTCTTCCGCTCATCGTCAAGCGGAGATTCCTTTACCACACGGCGGTAGGTTCTGTCCGGATAGTAAATTCCTTTGCAGGTCTTCAGAAGCGCTGCCTCCTCTTCCGGCGTCAGGAATCCTTCCGCAACCCCGCGGGAAAAGCTTGCCCGCATATTGACCATCGGGTCGGACAAGGCCATACCGGACTCCGGATCGTAGAGCAGACCCACTTCATCGTCTGCCACAATCTTTCCGGACTTGTAGGCCTCAAAGATTTTGCCGACACCAACCATACCGAAGGCCTCCATCTCCGCGGCACGAAGCGCACCCATCGAAGACGAGCCGTAGAATTTGACACCGGAGCGGAGAGCTGCTAAAATCTCCTTGTGTCCAACCGACTCGTTCTGGAAAAAGACCCCGTCGATGATGACAATCACGTCAGCCCCGCCTGCGGCTGCAGCAGTTACATCCCCGCGTTTTGCCGGAGGGCGGATATCCGCATCCGGCAGGTATTCCCGTGCTTCCTCAGGCGGAAGACTTGGCGCGGTGAAAATGACGATATTCTGCATCGCGGCACCTCTGGCCTCTTCTCTCATTGTCAATCGTGAAGCATTCCAGTCCCGGCACAATCACGCGGACGACCGGAATCTGAATCTCCGGGTCGGTTAAATCGCAGACAATAACGCGGTCGAGTCCTGCGGCAACCAGGCGCGATACAATCTCTTCGATATCCGTCTTGAAGTCATCCGTGGCACAGGAAGCGACCTCGGATGCCGGCTCGTACTCGTCGCCCTTGAACCAGTAGGCGTTCATACGCTTGACGCGGTCATAGCCCATCATCTCGCGGAACTGTGCAATGGTTGCATCCTCACGGGCTCCGTGAATCTGCGTGGCACGGCTCTGTGCAACCTCGGATAATGCACGAATCATCGCGATCTCCGGATTGGTGTGCGTTCCCATACCGATCATCAGAAGACGCGGGTCTTTCATCTGCACATCATCAGCGACCGCGGCAATCGTCGGAACACCGATGTCGGAGGTGATGTCGCGAAGTGTTACCTCAACACCTGCTTTGGTAAACTTCTCTGCCATCTCGGCGACCTTCGGCGGAAGGTCGGTCAGCTTCTTTCCGGTGTTTCTGGTAATCTCGACCAGAGACCAGGAGTCACGCTCGATAAGCTCGGTTAATGCATAGAAGATTGCCTCTTCCAACGTATTTCCGGAAGCGACACCGTTTGAGCTTGAGCGAAACAGCGTCGGCATATAGTATGGATTCGGATGCACAACCGCACAGAAGGGGACACTGACCTCTTCGTTGTTTGCGATATCCCAGCCCTTTACCCACGGAAGGTCCTGCGTGGAATCAGCAGTGACCGGAAGAATCAGGTCTTCAGGATTAATTGGGTTGTGTCCGTTGATGCGCATATCCGCATAGGAGACAGCCGTGATGTCGCGGGGAATAGCCTCGGCACTGTAGCGCTCGATACCTTCCATAATTCCTGCAACCCGTGCCTCTTCCTCGGTTCCGCCTTTTCCGTTGTAGACGGAAATTGCTCCCTCTGCTGCGGCAGGGCGGATACAGGAGTAGACCGGGATTCCGATACGGTCAAGGTCAGTGATGTCTGCAACACGGGTAATACCTGCATCTAAGACATACTGTTCAATGCGCTCGAGAGTTTCTTTCGGAGTACAGCTCCGCTCGGTCCAGCCGCGGTAGACCTTCGGAGATGAATGCAGCTCTATCATTGATATTAATATTCGTCTTAGATGTATTGTAGGTTTCTCTTTGCAGAAGAGTACAGAAAAGAGCCGTTGGAGGGACTTGAACCCTCGGCCTGCTGATTACGAATCAGCCGCTATACCGCTAAGCCACAACGGCGAAAAGTTGCTTATATCAATTAACTTCGAGAGAATAAATAGATTGCCTACAGCCGGACATTCCCCCGCCAAAATCATTAAGACAGTAAAGTGAGTAACATATCATCATTGGATATGCCTGCCAACTCCATCTCCGTCAGCGACATCCTCAGGGCATCAGTGTGCCCCATGCAGTTGTACCTCGCAAAGTCCTCCCCGGCAAATTTTACCGAACCGCTTCGGTATTCTGTGGCAAAACAGCTCTCCTATCACTTAGGAGAAGAGTTCAACCGGGAAGAAAACCGCGAAAAAATCCGCGAAGAACTCAGACTCACCATCCCTGAATGCGGGCAGGACGCATTCAGTGTTCTGGATGAAATGATTGATGCATGCAGCAAAGTCACATGGCGGCAGGCACTGACCTATGACATGCAGGTCGACTCCGGAAAATACAACATCCACGGCAGAGTCGACCGCGTTTTTGACGACAGCTTCTCCATCATCAAAGGCGGAAAAGCACCCACTCACGGCGTCTATGCATCAGACAGACTGCAGGCAGTCTGCTACTCGATATGCTTAGAGGAGATGTACGGAAAAGAGTTCTATGGACGCATTGAATACTTAGGCTCGGGCACCATCCGCAGTGTTGTGCTCTCCCCGTCAGACAAACGCCTGTTTTTAACCGCGCTCAAAGAGGTCGAAAAAGTCCGGCGCGGAGAAGTCCCGCGGCCGGTTCGCGGAGACAAATGCAAACGCTGCCGGTTTTCGGAAAACTGCACACCTTTAGAGCGCCCGCAAACCCTGCTTGAACGGCTGAAAAAGAAGTAACAGCAACCTACAATAGGGAACCGAGCGAATATATACACACTATGAGGGCTGACCTCCCCGAAGATATCTTAGAAGAAATCCTCAACCTCAAAAAAGACCGGGCAAGCCGACACGACCTCGCCGGTCTGGAAACACGCGGAAAAGAGGAGTTTGACGCAGCACTTGCCAGGCTCAAGGAAAACGGCTGTGTCTTGGAAGACGCAGACGGCCTGTACTTAAGCGAAACCGGACAGAAAAAGGCCGCATCAGTCGCCCGCAAGCATGCGGTTCTTGCAAACTTTTTAACCAATGTCTTAGGACAAAAACCCGATGCCGCATCGGAAGAAGCATGCCGGCTCGAGCACAAAATCTCAACCGAGACCATTAACAAACTCGACTCCTTCCTCGACAAAACCGGACTGCAGAGCGAAGAGACCGGGTTTACCAACCACAAAAACCTGACGCAGAAAAGCCCCATGGTCCCGCTTGTCGAGTGTGCGGAAGGCTCGCTTCTGCATGTCGCAACCATCCAGGAGTTCGCCAAACACAGCAGACTCCTGGATATGGGAATCATCCCGGGAGAACTGATTACCTTACGCCGCCGGCTTGGAAACAACGCAGTCGTCGTCAAAGTAAAGGAATGTGAAATCGCCTTAAGCCCCGAGGTCGCCTCCAGCATTCTGGTGGAGAGGTGCTCTGCCCCATGAAAAAGGCAGTCCTTCTGGGAAACCCGAACGTCGGAAAGTCGGTCATCTTCAATGCCTTAACCGGTCTCGGCGTTGAAATCAGCAACTACCCGGGAACCACGGTCACCATGCAGACAGGCCCTGTCAAGTTCGGCGGAGATGCGTTTACCATCACCGATCTTCCGGGCGTCTACTCGCTTGCCGGAGACTCGGTTGAAGAGCGGATGGTGCGTGAGTATCTCGCACAGGAAAACCCGGACCTCTACGTCGTCGTCCTTGACTCCACAACTGTGGAGCGCAACCTCTTCCTCCTGTTACAGGTTGCAGACTTCAGAAAGCCGATGGTAATCGTCCTCAATATGAGCGATGATGCAGAAAAGGAAGGAATCGTCATCGACGTGGAAAAACTCTCCGCCCTCTTCGGTGTCCCGGTCATCAAAACGGTCGCAACCGAGGGAGAAAACCTGGAAGCAGTAGCCGATGCAATCGTAAAAGGCGGCATCCCGCCGGCAAAATCCGCAACCCGCCTTGACGAGCACATTCTCGCGGCAAAGAACTCCCTGCAGGAGTTTGCAGACATCACCGACGGGGAAGCGCTCTACGCCTTAAAAGGCATCAGCATCCCGACAATTTCTGAAGATGTTCTCGATACCGCAGAAGTACTCGGCGAAGAGATTGAAAAGCTCCATGCGATGTCTGTTCAGCAGATTATCCGCGAGAACAGATACTATACCGCATCCGAGATTGCAAAGGAAATCATCTTCGAAGCCCCGAAGAAGAAACGCCGCGACCTGGATTCGCTTCTGACCCGCACCTTCCCGGGCATCCCGATTCTGATTCTGACGATGCTTGCCATCCTGCTGATTGTCTTTACCGTCGGCGGATTCTTAGAGGAAACCATCGTCTCGCTGATGACCACCTACATCGAAGAGCCATTCCATGCATTAGGCCTTCCGGAGATTGTCGACACCGTCGGAGGTTCGATTATTCTTGCAATCACTGCCGGCCTTGGAATCGCCTTCCCATACGTGTTCCTCTTCTACATCTTCATCTCGCTCTTGGAGGACACCGGATACCTGACGCGTGCGGCATTTTTAGCCGACCGGTTTATGCATCGCTTAGGTCTGCACGGCCAGGGAGTTATTCCCTTCGTGCTCTCGTTCGGATGCAGTGTTCCGGCAGTGATGAGTACAACGCTTCTTCCAACGAAGCGTGAGCGCTTCATCTCCTCAGTTCTGGTAACCATGCTTCCCTGCTCTGCGCGGACGATTGTTATCTCCGGTGTTGTTGCGTCCTTTATCGGATTCGGCGCGGCATTCTCGATTTATGCAATCGTGTTTGTTCTGGTGTTCATCGTCGGATGCATCTTATCAAAGGTGACTCCGGGAGAACAGTACGGCATGATTCTGGAGATGTCCAAAATCCGCCTCCCGATTGCAAAGTATGTCTTCAAGAAGGCATGGCTTCGCTTAAAGGAGTTCTTATACATCGCCATGCCGCTTCTGCTGGTGAGCAGTATCTTCCTTGGTCTCTTCGAGTACCTCGGCTGGGTGGAGATGTTCGAGTCCTTCATCGAACCGGTCTCACAGGCTGTCTTAGGTATTCCGGGCTTTGCCTTTACCGCACTGCTCTTTGGAATCCTCAGAAAAGAGATGGCATTCGAGACCTTAGCTGTCATGGGAGGCACGGCTGATTTAATCACCATCCTTACTGCCCCGCAGCTCTACATCTTCGCACTGGTCTGCGTGCTCTTTGTCCCGTGCATCTCCACCATTGCTGTCCTTGGAAAACAGCTCGGCGCAAAGATGGCGGCAGGAGTCGCGCTCTTTACCGTGACGCTTGGAATCGTCATGGGAGCACTCTTTAACCTCGGCTTTATGCTGTTCCTCTAAACAGCATTCTTTTTTTCTTCCATCAATTCCTGCACAACATTAATATTGTTAAAGTACACATTTAATTTTATTAAATATGGCTGTAGAGGTTGTTCCTGACTGGATGTCAAATCTGGAGGATGAAGATGTCTCCTTTATCAAACGATTCCTCTTAGCATCCGGCTCGCTGAAAGAAATGGCCTCCCAGTATGGTGTGACGTACCCGACGGTCCGTCTCCGGCTTGACCGGCTGATTCAGAAGATTCAGATCAGCGAGAGTGCAGAAGCCGATCCGTACATCTCCCTAGTGAAACGGCTTGCCGTGCAGGACAAACTGGATTTCGATACGGCCAAGATTCTGATTCGCGAGTATAAAAAAACAAAGGAGAGTAAGAAATGATTCGTATTATTTTCCAATTGATACTGATTATCTGCATACTGATACTGCAGATTGTATTGTCAAGAACCAAGAGCAAAATCCCTGGACTTGTCCTGCCGGGGCTGATGATTCTTGGGTATGTGCCGTTTCTGTATGCAATTACCGGCGGGCCGAATATTCTCTGGCTTATCGGAACGCTTCCAATCGTAATCCTGCTACTGATATACTGCATCTGCCGCCGGAAATTCCGCAGACAGAATCAGTTGGAAAAAATGCAGATTCAGGACTTAGAGTGAGACAATGATTAATGTCCTTATTGTACTGCTTGTCATTATCTGCGTCATTCTTCTGCAGATTTTTCTGTCGAGAACCGAGAGCAAATGGCCGGGACTGGTACTTCCGATACTCTGCTTTGTGTGCAGTCTGATTGTCCCGCTCAACATGATTGTGGCAAACAGTGCAGCACTAATCTTCTGGCTTATCACAAACATCCCGACTGTCATCCTGCTTCTGGTGTACTTCATCTGCCGGGAAAAATACCGGAAGAAGAGTCAGTTGGAAAAGATGCGGATTCAGGATTTGGAGTAAGGTGTTTAGAGGGAAAACTCCCTCCATTTCATTTTGAAACCCCGCACCGGATACAATTCTTATATACGTTCAAAAAACCAAAAGTATTGTACTATGGTAGAGTCATACGAAGAAATGCTGCAGAAGGCATATGCAGGAATCGATGAGCCGACTGACACCGGTGAACGTTTCCAGGTCCCGAAAACCCGTGTCTATCTCGAGGGTAAGACCACTGTTCTGGAAAACTTCGGAGACATTGTTGATACCTTAAACCGTGAACCGGACCACCTCATGAAGTACATGTTAGGTGAGCTTGGTACGGCAGGAAAGACTGACGGTGTCCGTGCAGTCTTTAACGGTAAGTTCGAGCTTTCCCAGTTTGAGGCAATCGTAAAAGGATATGTCGCAGACTATGTCATCTGTACCGAGTGCGGCAGACCGGATACCAAACTCGTCAAGGATGAGCGTGTGTTAATGCTTCTCTGTGAGGCATGCGGTTCCAAGCGCCCGATCAGAAAGAGAAAGGGTAAGATTGACACTTCTTCCGCATCCGCTGTCGAGGAAGGAAAGGAGATGGAAGTCAGCATTGACTCTATCAGCAAGAAGGGAGACGGTGTTGCCCACGTTGGAAAATACATCCTCTACGTCTCCGGCGTCAAAGTCGGTCAGAAGGTCAAGGTCAGAATCACCAGAATCTCCGGCCAGGTCGCCTTTACCCAGAAGATATTATAATCGGGATTATCCCGTTTCTTTTTTTTCCGGATTACTGTTCCTGTCTGTCCCGCAGCGCCGGCCATAAGAAGTAGATGGCAAGACCGGTCAGGATAACGGCTATTCCGACAAACTGCTGAAGCGAAATCACTTCACCGAAGATGAAGTAGGCAAGAATGCACGTTCCAACGGGTTCCCCTAAGATGCTCATGGTAACAGCCGTTGCCGACACCCGTTTTAAGAGGATGTTGAACAGGAACTGCCCGCCGACGGTGGCAACGAGGGCGAGACCAATCAGTGCCGCCCAGGTGCCGAAGGAAAACCCGGCAAGCGCGTCGCGGCAGATGAATGCATAGGCGAGAAGGAAAAGCGAACCGATTCCGTAACTGAAGACCGAGTAGGTAACTGCCCCGGTCGAACGGCGGACGGCCTGACCGGTTAAGAAATAGAGTGCGATAACGCCTGCCGCAAGGAAGGCTAAGATATCGCCGAAGAGTGCCGCCCCGCTTATCTGGAAATCCGTTATACCGATGATGCCGCAGCCGAAAATCGCCACCAGACAGCCGATAACCGAACTTTTGCGCGGAACCTCGCGGAAGATAAGGTATGCAAGAACCAGCGAGAACAGCGGCTGAAGGCAGACCAGAACGATGGAGCTCGCAATCGAGGTGTAGCGAAGCGACTCAAACCACATCACGTAATGAACGCCCAGAAGAATTCCTGATGCAGCAATCAGCAGAAACTGCTTCCCCGACAGGGATGCAGCTTCCTTCAGGCGTTTTCTGCTGAGGATAAGGAAGGGCAGAAGAACAAGTGCAGTGATGCCTAAGCGATAGAACGCAATCGCCGAAGACGGGGCATCAGCGAATTTGACAAAAATCGCCGACGTCGAGATGGCTAAGACGCCGATAAAAAGTGCCGCGTAGACTGCCGGGGTGTTCTTCATGAGTTCTGTTCTATAGATAAGACGCGGGGGGATAAATAGCGTTTGCGTCCTCACCGGTCACCTCTGGAAAATAACGCAGACCGCGCAGACGCAGCCTACGGCTGCAGCAACGCGTCGCTCTCGCTCGCAAGCTCGCGAGCTGCTCCCGCAGCCGCTTTGGCGTTGATTTGGTTTGGGATTTGCAAATATGATTTGGCGACCACAAAGCGGCTGCGGCAGCAGTTCGCGACCAACGGGAGCGAAAGCGACTGGTCGCTGTCTGCGTGGTCTGCGTTCTTTTCCGAGCACACACGCCATCCAGTCATGCTAATTCCCTGGATTCGTGCCGATTCGCGGTTAACCCACAAAAAAAAAGAGTTTTATTCAGTGTCCACGAAGCCGCGGATGTCGAGCTCGAAGGCACAGGTCGGCTGTTCCAGACCGAATGCAGTAAGAACGACCGGGCTGATTTCACCAAAGACACCAATCTGCTTACCGTCACAGAAGACAGCACCGCATCTTCCCGGGATAAATGCCGGGTCGTTTCCTTCCTTTACCTCGTACGGGATAGACATCATCTGACAGAAGCTGTCGACAACTGCATACACCTCGGAGAAGTCAGCGCCTGCATGGATAGAAGCTGCTGCCATCTTCGGGTAGGTCTCCATGTCCTCGACAACATCTCCGCAGGCGAAGATCTTCTGCGGCAGTTCGCGGGAACGGTTGATGGATAAGGACTCCATCAGCATCGGAAGGATGTCGGTTCTGATAATCGTCTGGTCTTCACTGATCGGGTGGAGAACATGGAGTGCCTTCTTGTTCTCCCCGCGGTTCATCATTGCGTAGGAGACGGTCTCGCTGGTTAAGGTAAACGGCGTGTTCTCGATGAACTGTAAACCGACCATCACATTTCTCACCAGAGAGTACAGCTTCTGGACCGGGTGCGGTTTGCCGACGGTAAAGCTCGGCGGAAGCGTTGCCGGAATCTTATCGTATCCGTAGGCGATTGCGACATCTTCGTAGATATCACAGTCGTGCATAATGTCAGAACGGTAGCACGGGACAAGAACACGGACAGCATCCTCATCGATGACCTCGCAGCCGAAGCGCATCTTCTCCAAGAGCTCAGCCATCATCGGTGCGGTAAGGTCAAAGATACCGGTAAGCTTCTTACACTCCTCAACAGAGACCACACGCTCTGCCGGCTCTAAGGTCGGCATAACAACACCGTCGACCTCAACGGTCTCGATGTCTGCGCCCATCTCAACGAATGCCGCACAGAGAATGTTTACCGCAACCATAACAGCTCTCGGCTCGATACCGGTTACATCAAGTAAGATGTTGTGCGTCTCTTCAGTGACACGGGTCAGTTCTCCGTTGATGATTGGCGGGAAGGAACAGACATTGCCTTTTGCATCGGTGATTAACGGATAGAGCGGTAAATCGCGGACAATCTTTGCGTATGCTTTTCCTTTCGGGTGCTCATCTAAAATCTGCTCCATGCTCATGGAGACATCATAGTCGAGCGGGACAAATTCCAGGGACTTCTCTGCTGCCTTATAGGTGAACGGGCCTTCAATCTTGTCGAGATCGTGGATACCGATTGCGACCTTCTTTCTGCCTCTGCCGACTGCCCAGTGAAGGGACTCCTGCAGACCCATGATGGACTCAATCATGTGAGTGTCCATGTGGACGTTGCGGACAACAGCAGAACCTAAGTACGGGCGGATGTCTTTTAAGTTCTCGTCAACGGTAAAGGTAATTCCGGACGGCTTGACCGAGTACTGCGGAAGACCGGTTTCGACTCCTAAGTATCCGCGGAGAGCACGGGCAGTACCTTCTGCGCTGTATAAGTCCGGGCGGTTCGGGAAGTACTGGACATCGGTCTGCTCCTCCTCCTCACGCTCGACTTCCGAGCCCATCATAGGCAGATTGTCGCGGATGGTCTGGATATCGACTCTGGTGAGTCTGGTTAAATATTCATTATTGAGTTTTACAATTGGCATGATTACACCCTCCGTGCCGGACTGTTTCTAATCCAGTCAATGTCACTCTTATAGAGCTGGCGAAGGTCTTTGAGTCCCATTCTCAGCATCGAAACACGGGAAACACCAAGTCCCCAGGCAAGAACCGGGCAGGTGATACCCCACGGGGCAGTAACTTCCTTACGGAAAATACCGGCTCCTCCAAGCTCGACCCATCCAAGACCGTCAACCCAGACTTCCGGCTCGACAGACGGCTCGGTGTACGGGAAGTATCCCGGGCGGAAACGAACCTCTTCGAATCCCATTCTGCCGAAGAACTCCTTGAAGAATCCAAGCAGGTGACCGAAGGTCAGACCCTCATCCATGACAATACCTTCGAGCTGCTCGAACTCCGGCAGGTGGGTCGGGTCGATGGTCTCTCTTCTGTAGACACGGGAGATGGAGAATGCCTTTAATGGCGGGTTCGGGTTCTTTGCGAGGTGCTGGATGGATAAGGAGGTTGAGTGGGTACGAAGAACACACTTCTTCGAAATCTCCGGGTTCCAGTCGCCTCCCCATCCGGTAGAGCCGGTGTTTCCTCCGTTCATGTGGATGTCGCGGACCTGTTCCCAGCCTTCCGGAAGCGGAAGCTCCTCTTTCAGGTGGAAGGTGTCCTGCATCTCACGGGCCGGGTGGTCCTGCGGCTGGTAGAGTGCATCGAAGTTCCAGAATGCGTTCTGGACAATGGAGCCGTGGAACTCGGTGAATCCCATCTCGAAGAGGAGGTCGCGGATTTCATCTAAAATCTGCTGGTTCGGGTGGAAGCGTCCGCCGTAGATTCTCTTCGGAAGCTTGTCGACACTGTAACGGCGAAGCGGTAAGTCCTTCCACTCGCCGGATAAAATCTGGTCGCGGGTTAAGGTTCCGACCTCTTCTCTCAGGTCAAGACCGGCATCGGCAACGGCTTTTCCTTCCGGCGTGATGGAAATAGTCCAGGAAACAGACTCATCGATGACAACAAGACCGCGCTTGACTAAGTCTGCAACGCCTAAAGCGTCAGCGGAGAGGTTCTGCAGAGCTTTCTCATCCTCGCCGATGACATCTGCTGCCTCGTGGTTGACAGAGACCATGCCTTTGTCCATGACAATCCAGTTCTTCTTACGAAGCCAGCCGATGGCAATGCGGGACAGCGGGTGGGCGGTTAACTCCTTCATCGGGATAGAACCGTCGATAACTGCTAAGACCTGGCGTTCCGGCAGACCCTCTGCGGCATACTTTGCTCCCTCTTCGGTAAGCTTTGCCGTCTTTTCGACCTGCTTTTCCACAACCGCGAGACCGCGGTCTGCACATAAATGCGACCACTGGACGGCAGATTCTGCCGGAGATTCCAGAAGTGCTGCAAGCTCGACATCGGTGCAGGAGGTCTTTCCTGCAAGGATTGCGAGCACACGTTTTTCGTTTACGGTTAAATCCATAGTTTACCACTCAATCATATGGGCTGTTTCATCACGCTTTTCTTTGAACTCGGCAAGGAAGGCACGGACACGCTCTAACGTCTCCTTCTTACAGGTACCGCACATCAGCTCACCTGCTTTACATGCCTCGCACATGGTCCTGAGTTCTGCATCATCTTCCATCATATGGAACTTATTGAGCTGGAAGATGGAGCACTTCTCCGGTTCGCCGCCGAGCTGTTTCTGCTCTTCCAGAGTCTGGCGTCCTCCGGTTACCGCACTCATAATCTTCTTCTTCACATCCTTTTCCGCATCATCGAACCAGACCAGGCTGTCCGGGACAGACGAGGACATCTTTCCGCCCTGCAGTCCCATAAGGAAGCTGTGGTAGGTCGAAGACGGAAGCATGAAACCGAATCCGCCGAACTCCTGCTCGATTCTACGGACAACGCCCTCAACCTCATCGACGGTAAATCCTGCCGGAAGGTCGATGTGTCCTTCGTACTTCTTCGAGCCTTTGAATGCTTTGGCAACAGCAGTGATTGCCTCAGGAGAAGCGTTCTTTGCGCGGATACTGATGTGGGTCTTTCTGTCCTCGACAAAGAACATGCGAAGGGCATTGGTGACATCACGGGTTAAGCGGATGTGCGGGTCCTGGTCGATTCCGACCGGGACAATGGTTGGTGCAATGCCTGCAGTAAGCTGCGGGTAGAGGATATCTGCTACCTGGGTGGAAACACTCATTGCGTGGGCAAGCTCGGTGTCTGCCCCGAATCCGTAGATGGCAGAAAGGTTGGAGAAGTTAATCTTGCATGCCGCCTCAAAGGATAAGTCCTTTAGGGCATTGTTTCTTCTCTGGGAGTAGATTTCGCCTTTGAATCCTAAGGCATAGAGGCAGTTCATGTATTCGCGTGCGTATTCATCGCACTTTTCCCACGAGAGGCCGCGGACTGCGTGTGCCTCACGGTCTGCCATGGAAATAAAGCCCTGTCCGCCCTGGTTGATGTGCCAGACAACCTCTTTCATGACCATTAAGTGGCCGAAGTGCGGATGTCCGGACGGCATAAAGCCGGTTAAGACGTGGAAGGGTTTCTTATTGATGATTGCGTCAGAGATTGCGTCATATCCGCGGTGTCCCTGAATGATGTCACGGCGTATGAATGCCGGAAGGTCGCCTAAGCGTTCCTTCTGCGGTTCAAACGGGTCAATGCCGAAGTCCTCGAAGAGCCGGTTCATGTTGACCTTCGGGGTGCTTGACCAGGGATTAATCTGTTCTGCCATAGTGTTTCCTGATATTACATTTTGAGTCGTGCAAACTCGATTGCGGTGATTTCTTCTCCGTCGATGGAGGCAAAGAGCATCTTCTTTCTGACGCTGTGGGCAAGACGTACCGAGCGGGAGATTTCGCTCATGGAGCGAAGCGTTCCCTTCGGCACGGCATGGGCAAGCATCTCGGAGTGAGCGCCTTTTGCCGTGTAGACACGGAAGTGGTGTCCGTACTTGTAGCCGGAACGCGGGTACACGCCTAAGTCCTTGAACCAGCGGTAGAGGATGAGTTTTTCCATAAACTCCGCATCTCCTTCACAGGCAAGAGCAATGTACTCTTCAGCAGTCATGCCGGAATCAAGCGTCAGCTTTCCCTGTTCCAGGAGCCAGGCGGTTTCCAGCGGAGCGAGGAAGAGACGGGAGGCATCCATCATGGTGCCGAACCAGTTTTCCATTAAGTACGCAGTGGTTCCGTCCCCGGTCTCGGTGACGTATGCAGGGATTCCTGCAAGGCGGGCGGAGATTCCGTCCCGGATCTCTTCTGCCTCGCGGACTTCCTGATGAGTGAGTCTGACCTCATAGTAGGTCAGTTCGTGCTCATCATCTAAGACAGCGATGACGAAGAGTTTTCGCATGTTGGCTGCCGCCTTTGCATCGGCGATTACCGAGGTGAAATCAATAACGTCCCGTTCGGATAAGACCCGCATGAGGTAGCGGGAGTTTCCTTTGCCGGGGCGCTGACCGCGGGGGAAGATTCTGAAATCCTGCGGACCGGTCGTTATCACATATCCGCGCTCTCTGATGTCGCGGTATACGATAAAGTTTCGAAGAAAACCCGGAGTCTTCGCGCATTCGGTTAAGAGCGAGTCGAAGGTGTGTCCGGGGACTTCAAGTTTGCCGCGGGCTATGAGATAGAGGGCTTCTTTTGTGTCTAAACGAAGCGTTCCGTCCTTTTCTTTGCGTCCGTAGCCGTTCTGCTCATAGAGCGTTACAGCCTCTTTTGGAGCATAACAATACTTCCCGTCGAATTTTGCTTTCACGCGGGGTATATATTTGTCATTTATGCAACATAAACACGGCGCTTGTCACTTGGTGAAATGACCCGCACATATAATAGGAAGGGGGGATAATGTATGAAAAAACAGAGGCAGAAGACAGAGATGAAAAAGGCAGTATGGGTAATTCTTTTCGGCGTTCTGCTGGCTGTTCTTGCACAGCCGATCGGACTGGGAATTGCGGATCTGATTCTGCTGATTGCAGGAGACATGAGTCTTGGCACCTATCTGGCAATTGCGTTCGTGCTGGTTGTCACACTGCTTGCAGCAGGATGTCTGTCTGCCATCGGCGCAGTGATTTCGCTTATTGTGCAGAAAGTACGAAAGGCATAAGGGAAAGAGACAGCCAAAGAGCTGACGCTGCAAACCCGCAGGCGAAAAAAAGATTAGAGCATCTTCGGTTTGATCTCAAACCGGCAGAACTCGGAGCCGTCGGTCATACAGGTAATCTCGGTTACCTGCACCGGACAGCGGAAGAAGGTGGTAAACAGTGCCGAAAGAATACCTTTGGAGATGATGCATCCGCCCGAAATTCCCTTCGGAAGCGTCATGCACTCATAGCACTTGTAGACATCAAGCAGGAGCGGAGTCTCGGAAACCAGCCGGATTTCGCCGAATCCGTAATGCTCCCAGAACTCTTTGATGTTGGCGAGGGTCTTTTCCAGAGAGTCGGACACCACATACGGAGCCACTGCTTCGCCCAGAATGATTCCTCCTCTTTTTAAAACCGGGTCGATGCGGATGCCTGACTCGGCAAGCGCTACACGGAAGATGTGCGGCAGCATCTCCTTGTAGTCGATGCGGTCGTAGTTTGTATAGGTCTGGCGGATAAGCTCGCGGTATTCTGTTGGTGCAGCATAGGTTGACGGATCAATCTGTCCCAGATAGGTTGCAGACAGCCGGTAAATTTTCCGGCGGGCATCGACCGGGTCAGGGACGCGGACGATGAGTCCTGCATCATCAAGGGAGTTTAAGTAGCTGGAGACAGTGGACTTGGAAAGCCCGGTAGCTTCCTGGATTTCGGTAAACGTCACATCATCGCCCTCACGCAGAAGGCGGAGTATCTGGATTCGAATCGGGCTTCTTACCGACGTGACCTCTCCGTCACGGGAATAAAGCTCCAACTCCTTTGTACTGTCTGATTCCGGCATAATCCTACCTGCAAATATCCCAAATTAAATTATCATTACGTACTGTCAGTATATCAAACTATGTTATGCGGCACAGGAATAATTCTGCCGATTCGATAAAAAAAGACCGATTTCCGGGATTTTAGTTATCCCGATACGGAATTTCCACAGTTGTTAAGTCGTTTGGTGCAATGACTTCGCCGTCGAAGACTTCCTTTGCATCCTTTACATGGTTTGCCGAACTGGTGTAGCGGGAACTGATGTGCACCAGCGCAAGCTTCTTCGGATTGACCGCAGACGCAACCTCTCCTGCCTCGCGGGCTGTCGAGTGCCACACCTCGCGGGCACGCTCTGCTCCCTCCTCTTCATCGAAGGTTGCTTCGTGGATTAAGAGGTCGGCATCGGCTAAGAGGTCGTTTCTGTTCTTCACCGGACGGGT
>JAFZFW010000123.1 GCA_017555685.1 Methanocorpusculum sp. | reverse complement strand
TGAGTACAGACTGAATCTGTGCCTGCATCTGCTGCTGACGCTGAAGCTGTTCCTGTTCTGCCATCTGCTGCTGCTGCATCTGCATCATGCGCTGACGGCGAAGTTCTGCGAGTTCTGCATCGTCTCCCATTCTTTTCACCTATATTTGTGTCAGTGTTTAGTACTTTGCAAGGCCCGGTGCTGCCTTGACTGCCTCTTCCTTTAAGGAGTGTGCAATGTTGTCAAGGAACTTGCGGCCCTTTGCGGAAACTGCTCTGCCGCCGGTAACTTTCTCGATGAAACCTGCTGCTTCGAGCTGCTGCATGACTTTACGTGCGATGCTTCCGCTGCCTTTTCTGAAGTGGGACGGCTTGCTGCCGCGGTCCTGCATACCACCGTAGACGGTACGCATACGCTCGACACCAATCGGGCCGTCAACATAGATTCTGCGCAGCACTGCTGCGGAACGGATGTACCACCAGTCTGGATTCTCTGGCGGCATCTGCTTGTGTACTCCCGTCTTGACGAACTCTGCCCACTCCGGTGCCTGGATCTCAGAAACGTTTCTGAGTTCTTCTGCAACCTTGTTGATCAGGTCGTTTGCCGGGATGTCAAATACTGTAGTCATTGACAAACCTCACTGTAAGCCGCGTGCCTTTCGGCACGATTTGTTATGGGCACGGATGTCCATAACGATGACATTAACAGTCTTTACATGTTAGACTTCAGAGATAATATACTTGACGCCCGTAGAACAGTTGTGCCGGAGAGGCATGCAGGCACATCACAGCCCCGAATGGACCATCGGTGCCCGCTTAAGTGATAGAACTAATTTGCAGAAGGGACAATAGATTTGTATGAAACTGACGGTGCTCGCGGACAACAATACCTATATCGACAAATACTATCTCGGAGAGCCTGCACTATCTTATTATATTGAAGACGAAGGCGAGAGAATTCTGTTCGACTGCGGATACTCGGATGTGTTTTTGAGAAATGCGGAGCGGATGAATATCAACCTTTCGCAGGTGACAATGGTCGTCCTCTCACACGGACATGACGACCACACAGCAGGTCTGCCGCACCTGCTTTCTGTTCTGCCGTATGCGCGGCTTGTTGCACACTCAGAAACGCTTGCCGAAAAACAATACCTTGACGGAAGAAATGCCGGCTCACCCCTCCGTGAAGCAGACATCCCCTATGAACTCTCCCTCTCACGGGAACCGCAGAAGGTGTCTGAGCACATCACCTTCCTTGGCGAGATTCCGCAGATGAATGATTTCGAGCCGCGCGTGCAGTTTGGCGTGCATGAGGTTGACGGAGTCTTTGAGCCGGATTTTGTGATGGAGGATTCCGCACTGGTATATGATGCAGGAGATTCAATCTTCATCATCACCGGATGTTCGCATGCAGGCATCTGTAATATAGCAGAGTATGCCCGCACACTTTTCAAAAAGCCGGTAAAAGGAATCATCGGCGGCTTCCATCTGAAACAGGTAAATGAACGGGTCGAAAAAACGATAGAGTATCTGGATTCACTTGGTTTAGAAGAACTCTATCCCTGTCACTGCACATCCTTTGCCGTGCGTTCTGCGATTCATCAGAAAATCCCGGTCGGCGAAGTGGGCGTCGGGATGCAGATTGAATGGTAAAAAAAAAAGATTAACCGAAGATGACCCAGCGGTCATAAATCGGGTCGCGGTCGTTTTCAGAAATCTCAAGATATCTGCCGACACCTGCCGCCCATTCCTTAACCCACTTGGCCTCTTCTTCGGTTGCAACCGTGATAAGCGTCTTTTCGGTAACACCTGCAAGCTCTTCGACAATCGGCTGCCAGATCTCCTTTGTGTAGGAGTAAATCTGTCCGAACATAATCCCAAGTCCGAACTCTGCATCCGGCATGTAAGCCGAGGCGATTCTGCCGTCAATACAGACAGTCTCTTCCGGCTTTAAGCGGCCGTTCTTGAATCCAAGTGCTAACAGTTCCGGATCATTATCATAGGCAATCGGAGATGCACCGATTTCTCTCATGACCTGCGAACCGATTCCGGAACCGCAACAGGCATCAATACAGATACCAGATACTGACTCGCCAAACTTCTCGCGGACGAGAGAACGGATTTTATCGATTCTCTCTTCAGTGATGTCCTCACGGGTCGGGCGGATTTCTTCGATGACAATCTGCGAGAAGTATGCACGAAATGCCGCTTCAATATCTTCACGCGGCTCTTCATACATGTCACCGTCTGCTGCCTCAAAGAGTTCAAGCTCTGCCGCAGTCGGGTCGCGGAAGAGCCAGGAGGTTGCAAACCATGCATCTTCATTCTTTACCGCAAACAGCAGCGGGTTTCCTTCTTCATCCAGGAGAAGACGTGCGCCGCCTGCTTCCGGCTTTGCCTCGCAGATTAAAACCGCCGGCTCACCATTGTTTACGAGGGAGGCATAATCCGGTTCAATAAACCGGAGGCCTTCAACCTCAATCATTTCCTCTAATGACTTCATATTACTCGTTTCTTCCAATCGTTAAGCCGTCAGTTGCTTTGATAACCCCGCTGACTCTGGCATCCTCATGCAGCCAGACAACACTGCCGATAAGGTCTCCCAAAATATCCGCACCGCGTTCGACACGGATATTCTTGGCAGCCACATCTCCGTGGACTGCATCACGCGGACCAACCTTGACGCGCTTTGCAGCCTGAATACTGCCGAAGATGGTGGTGTCTTTTCTGACCTTGACGGTCTCTGCCTTGATGTTTCCATGAAGGCGGCAGTTTGCTCCGATCTCCATCGGAGTCGGCACCGAGAAGTAGCGTAAATCCATGCTGGTTCTCGGCGGCAGAACAAGCGGCACCGCCTGTGCCTCTGCGACTAATGCGTTGAGTTTCTTCTTCGTCGACTCTTCTCCTTCCAGATGCAGCATCGTCATAACATAGAGAAGCAGATAAAGTACGACCGGCATCGGGTTGCGGATGGCGATATCCCCCAATGCCTTGAACTCTTTGTCGATGGTGACGTTGTCTCCGATATCGAGATTTCCGCCGACAGTGAGTTTTCCATGAATTTTTACTCCTTCACCCAGGTAGGCATCCCCGTTACAGATGACCGTCCCGTGAACCTCACAGAAGTTATCAATTCGAAGGTCTCCTTCTGCGACTACATCCCCATACATCGTGGAGAGTTCACAGATGGCGATATCATTTCCGTAGAGACCATATCCGATATTACAGTGGTCTCCGACTAAGATATCACTCTTGGTCTTTAAGTTTCTCTCCTGCAGTTCTGTCTTGTCCGGAAGAACACAGGTCTTGAATAATTCCGTGGATGAGACAACAAAAGCGGCGGTCTCTTCATCAATCGAAGAGAGCTGCTGCTTTAAGACCTCAGGCTCGGGGATCTCGGAAAACAGCGGCTCTTCCTTTCCCGCAGGCGGCATCTCCTGTTCGGTTTCGATAATTTCCTCCTCGGAAATATCCGGAAGCGTGAGGAACTTCTCCTCAGGCTCTGCCGGATATTCCGGGACAGGTTCCGCCACAATTATTCTGTGATTTGACATCCTTTCCTACTTAGTATATCGTTATGCACCGTACTTATGGGTTTTGTCGATTAAGTCGAGTAAAACCGGCATTAAAGAAGCACCATTGATTCTGCACATAGCACCTGCAGCACAGGAGATTTCATCATATGCAGTGACATTGTCCACACGGCATCCGTCTCCGCGAATCATTAACGGGACAGGATCTGCGCTGTGGTCTTTGACCGAGCATGGAGTGGAGTGATCTCCGCAGACAGCAATCATGATGTCCGTACGCTCAAGGAACGGAACGATAGCTTCGTCAATCTTTTCGAGGAAGGCTTTCTTTTCCTCTGCCTTGCCGTCATGTCCGTACTCGTCAGCATTCTTGATGTTGAAGAGCACGAAGTCTTTGCGCTCGAACTCGTTTAAGACAATCTGCACCTGTTCTTCGAGCGGGGTGCTTGGAAGAACCGGGATTCTCTCTAAGCCGACTGAGCTTCCAATACCGGCGATTAATGCTGCGGATGCAACAACGCTTCCGGAGAGTTCGTGCTTCTCCTCAAAGGTTTCGTAGACACCCATTTCTCCTGCACCGCGGATTAAGACAACGTTTGCCGGATTCTTTCCTTCTGCCTGGCGGGCGAGGTTGACCGGATGGTTCTTTAAGATTTCGTATGCCTGACGGGAGAACTCGTTACAGATTTCTGCAGTTCTCTTTGCTTCCGGAGTGTCGTCTTCTGCAACGATAACAAGCGGAGCAACACCGGTCTTCTTCGGGTCGTTGGTGGAAACTGCTGCAGAAAGTCCTTCACCGCGTAAGGCAAGAGCTGCACGGTGTCCGGTTCCCGGCTCGAATTCGATGGTGACTCCGTACTTTGAGAGGTCAACACCTTCCTTTACTGCGCGGGAAATCTCAGTGGTGTCTTCGATTCTTCCTGCTCTGCGGTCGATGACAAGGCCATCTGCATCAACAGTGGAGTAGTTTGCGCGGAAACCGATCATTCCCGGCTTCATGGAGATGCCGACACCGGCTGCCTCAAGAGGACCTCTGCCGGTATAGTATTTCTGCGGCTCGTAGCCTAAGAGACTTAAGTGTGCAGTGTCAGAACCTGCGCGGATACCCGGCGCTACCGGATCCATGATTCCGCAGATACCTTCTGCTGCGAGGCGGTCAAGATTTGGAATCTGCGCTGCCTGGAGCGGAGTTTTGCCGCCGAAGCATGCGCAGGGTCTGTCGCCTACCCCGTCGATAATTAAGAGTAATATTTTCGATGCTGTCATTATCTATACTATATGCTCTGCGCGGGTAAATAAGGCACTTGTCGGCAGAGGATATTGAACACCGGGGACAGGATTTCGGGGTGTAGTGACGGTATCTTTATTTCTGTGTAAGTCGAATACATTAAGCACTCTTCCATGAGCCAAGTCTCATGCGGCATCCTGACGTCCGCGAATGACGGTTGTCGGGATTCCTTATGACAAGAGTACAAGCCAAGGTAATCCTTATGACAAAGCGACCACTGGAAATTTTAGATCAGGTCTTGAACCGCCAGCCCGTCATCATTTCGCTGAAAGGCGGACGAGAAATTCGCGGCGTCCTTCAGGGCTACGATGTCCACATGAACCTGGTTCTTGACAAAGCTGAGGAAGAAGGAGAGAACGGAACTGTCAAGCTCGGCACTTTAATCGTGCGCGGCGACAATGTTATCTACATCTCTCCGACTGTTGAGTAAATATAAGAGGTGAATTAACCAATGACAAAAGGCACACCATCAATGGGTCTGCGCAACAAGCACACCCACATTATCTGCCGCCGCTGCGGTAAGATG
>JAFZFW010000122.1 GCA_017555685.1 Methanocorpusculum sp. | reverse complement strand
TCTGACTGCTAAACTCGCTCATAACTCACCCTCCTGATTCATACCTTCACCCGCGCGATTCATCAGTGATGCAACCTCGGATGCATCATATTTCATAAACTCAACAGACTTCACCATCAGGCGGTTGTCAAACATCGAACCCTTACAGCGCACATACCGTCCGCAGAGACGCTCAATCATCTGAACAAGAACCTCATCGAGACCAAGCGGACTGCTGGTTCCGATATCAATCGCCTCATCCATGTTCATACCGGAAATCTCCTCAGTGAGCTCGCGGCCGAACAGAACATTATACGCCTTATGACCGTCATCTACTACTGCCTTAATCCGCATATCGTAGACATAGTTATTCTGAATTTCGTGAACCGGACATAAGTTCTGCTTGGAAAGCGCGCGGCCGCAGCCCTCAACCGGACAACGCTTGATAAGACCTGATCCTTTCGAAATCTGTACTAATGCTCCGGAGATTTCATCCATCTGCGTTCCAACTTCGAAGTCAGCTGCATCTGCTTCAACAGAATACTCCGCCGGATTCAGCGAAAGGGAAAGTCTGCCGTTGAACTCATCCACCTTTGCGTTAGTAATATTATAGATACGTCCAAGCTCAAGCGGCTGCTTCTTGTCATCCTTCCAGATAACAAACTTCATTCTGCCGGACTCATCACCGACAAGACCGGTCTGAAGCATGCGCTCGCTTCTGGACTCCCACTCCTCAATGAACTTTACCCGGACACTTGCATACCCGGTCTCTAAATCACGGACGCGGGAAACCGGAAGCGGCTCAGTCGGAGCAGAAGAACCACGAACCTTCACTGCAGAAAGAGCAGTGTCATCATCCTCAAGCCACATAGCCGAGTTTAAGGTCAGAGAATATCTGCCGTTGAACTCATCAACACTTGCGTAGAAGATTGTGTATACTGAACCAACCTTCAGCTTTTCCTTGTTCGGGTCATTCCAGATAACGAACTTCATTCTGCCGGACTCATCAGCAACCAGTCCGGTCTGCATCATACGCTCGCTTCTGGATTCCCACTCGTCAACATATTTTACATGGATGCAGGGAACAACTCCCGGTTTGACCTCTGCAACCGGCGTCGGTGATGCCGGAACAAGACAGCGGTCATCCTCAATCTCAGAAATCCGTGAACCGGAATGCATCTTCAGGTTTAACGCCCCGCGGAATGAATCAACAACTGCAGACTCAATGCGGTACCATTTCTCCAGCTCAAGCTCAGGAAGCTCTGATGCTTTCGAGAACGTAACGAACCGTACAGCGCCTGTGCTGTCTGCGAGAATTCCTGTCTGGGAAATGGCTGGCGAGTTCGGCGGCTGAAGCGCTACAACTTTTACCTCAACTGTTACCCAGTCACTTTCCTGGATATCAGCGAGGTTTACCACCTCATTTCCTGCAGAAGCAGACGGCTGGGAAACCGGTCTGGTCTCTTCCGGGATGTCATACTTCTTGTACTGATCGGAAAGAACCTTGCGTTCTGCTTCAGTTGCCACCACACCAAAGTCGTTGATGTATGCGGCAAGCTTGTCAAAAATGCTTTGCGTATCCGGCGATACTCCTTTCGATTGTAAATTCAGGGAGATTCTGTCGGTAATCTGTTGGATTTGCTTTGCATCCATAATTGATCTCCAATTACACCTATGATTTTCAACTATATAAACCCCCTACCGCGCGGTGCGAAAGTGCCTGTTTTTGCGAAAGTGCCCTGAGAGAAGCGAAGGGCAGTGAGTAAAAACAGGCATGAAGCAGGCACGAAGTGCATGCGGCTGTGCCCTATTTCGCGAAAGTGCCTCATCGAATCTGCTGAGTGCAGAGAAAAATACGGTAAAATGAGAAAAAGAAGAGTAATTATTCTTCATGATATATCTCCTGACAAATCAGGAAGAATTATGCCTTCTGCAAAATCCGCTTATCCTAACAGCCTCTGTACAAAATGGAAAATAAACACCGCATAAACCTAATAGCTGTCAAGCACTAACAGTAGTATATGGAAAACCGCAAATCCGAACGCTACTGGGAAGTGGATGCTGTCCGCGGATTTTCACTTCTGGGCATGATTTTTTTCCATACCTTTTTCCTGCTTGGAACTTTTCATGTAATCTCCATCTCAGTATGGGACTGGATTTGTAACTACATCTGGCTCGGGACAAGTATCTTTGTGATTATCTCCGGTGTCTCGCTGATTCTCCGTCACGGAAGAATGGCAGGGAAGCCGAAGAAGGCGTACTATGCGGCAATTGTAAAGCGCGGCATTCAGGTAATTCTGATAGGGGCGGCCATAGCCGTTGGCGCATCAATATTCATCCACTTCGCAATAGGAGACGGGCGCTACATGCTGTTTAACTTCCTGCAGATGATGGGATGGTGTATGATTCTCTGTATTCCCTTCCTGAGACTTGGAAAATGGAACTTTATCCCGGCTGTACTGATAATCGCACTCGGCCTCTTCTTAGAGACAGTCTCCGGGCCGGCATTCCTGATGCCGTTTGGCATTCTGCCGGACGGATTTACCCCTCGTGACTACTTCCCGATTCTGCCGTGGCTTGGGGTAATGCTCTTAGGCGTTGCCTTAGGCTCGGTACTGTACCCGAACGGATACCGGAAATGGCGCATACCAGACGGCGGGCGTGTGGGCGCGGTTCTTGCAAAGATTGGAAAGTACCCGCTGCAAATCTATATTCTGCATATGCCGGTAATCGGGGCGCTGATTCTTCTGCTGGTCTGGATAACTACCCTTCTCGGATGTCCGATTGGATATCTGTAAAAAAAAGTTAGTCATCGAAGAGAAATATCTCTTCAATCGTTTTTCCAAAGACCTGCGCTATCCGATGGGCTAAGACAACAGACGGATTGTACTGTCCTTTTTCCAGAGAGATTATGGTTCTCGACGACACATCGACACGCTCTGCTAACTCCGCCTGTGTCATTCCTTTTTCTGCCCGCAGTTCCTTTATGCGATTTTCCATCAGAACCTCTTCTCATAATATATTGAGAATCCAACCGATAAAATACCGTGCAGAATAATCAGCCCCGCAAAAAGCAGAGTGACAGAGAGTTCAAAGTTTGCGAAGGCTGAAGTCAGCGCACAGATACAAAGAACACCCAGGATAACCTGAGACGTCCGCCATCCTGCACGCTCACGGATGCGGATGTTCCTCTCGTCATTCTCTTCGACACGCTTCACCTTCATCGTCTCTTCCGTCTCCGTTTTTGAGACGACAAACTGAGAGACCAGATTGGAGAAGCCAAGAATCATCAGGGCAATCCCGAACCCGAAGAGAAGCTGTGCGGGAAATTCCGCAAGGGGCAGAACACCTGAGAGGAGCAGGCACACTGCGCCAGCCAAAAATCCAGTAAAGTAAATGCT
>JAFZFW010000121.1 GCA_017555685.1 Methanocorpusculum sp. | reverse complement strand
TAACTGTCATCGGTATGGATAACCATCACCTTCTCAAATCCATCATTTCCGCCGACGATTTTACCCAGACCGATTCCCAGATACCGGTCAGACGAGACAATTCTGAAAACATACTCTCCGTACTCCCTCAGCTCATCTGAAGTAGCTCCGGGAGACAGCAGTACAAGTCCTAAAATCTCCGCATACTTTGCAACCGCAAGCGTCTCGGTACTCGTCATAGGTCCGATTACTACCGGATATCCGGCGTTGTAAATCTCCAGGAACGTATGCATCAGTGACAGCGTATCACTCTTGGTGTCATAGTAATCAACCACATACGTCAGGCCGCCTGGAAGGACATTTGTATTCAGTTCTTCGACAGCGATCTCAACACCTCTGGCATACTCAATACCGAACTCCTCCATACCGCCGGAGAACGGAAGAAGAACCGCTATGTGGATTTCATTATCCTCCGGATACTCGCCAAAGGAGACGAACAGCAGACTAACCAGCACAACCAGAAGAATCAGCAGAACAATCGTACCCTTCCGCGGAATCATTCTTCTTTGATGTTCTTCGTGACTCATTTTTCCTCCTCCGTTTCATGTCTGAGAAGACTGCGAACCTCGGCTGCAACTCCTCTCAGCGTCATCTTCTTCAGCGCACTTTCCAGAAGCGGATACTTCTGCGCAAAGTGGGCGAAGATCATCAGTCCTGCAGCGTTTACAATAGTCATTGGAAGAATCGTTGTCACGATAACATCCCGAATCATTGCAAGATCCATACAGCCGGTTACCATAGAGTATATCGGGAAGATAAGCAGCAGGTGCAGAAGCTCAACCGATGCAGCCAGGAACACTGCACGGCGCATCGTAAACTTTCCTTTCCAGTACCGAATGGCAAATCCTGCGAGAACTCCGGCGGCAAGCGTTGCAATACAGCACGGGACAGCAGTCACACCTCCGACCGTCAGTCGGTAAACGCCGCCGATAAGAGCTGCTACAAATCCGACAAACGGACCGCCAAGAACTCCGGCAACCATAGCCCCGAGATCACGGAAGTTCAGAACATATCCGCCGTACTCTCCGATGATGGTTGCCCCGCTGTATGTTCCGTAGACGGAAATCAAACCAAAGATGAAGATAACCCAGACTTTATCGACAATGTTTGCCGAGCCGTTTGCCATCCGCTCAAAGGTCTTTGTACGGCAGAAGATGTAGAAGACAACCGCACAGACCAGAACATGTTCTAACAGCGGCAGACCGAACTCCAGGAAGGAGCCTTCAATCAGGAGAGCCACATACGCAGAAAGGATACTGCCTGCACCAATCACCAGCATCCAGAGTCTGCTTGCCCGGGCATACTCGGGAAGCCGGGTGTTTAAATAAATCAGAATGAATCCAAAGACACCAAAGAGCAGTGCACAGATAACCGCACTTGTGCGGATAATCTTCATCGGTTCTGCAATCAGAATCGAAATAAGGATGATACCGACAAAGAGCCAGATGAAGAGCTGGTAGATTCTCCGCTCCTTTGTACGTCCCTTTCCGCTTGCTTCCCGCACGGAAAGCACAACTCTGGTCAGCGCCTTGGCTCTGGCATCCATACCGATAACAACCGAGCCGAAGAAGATGACTGCCACGAAGAACAGGAAGACATAGGTTCCGTACGGAATAGAACCGAAGAGATAGAGAACCTGCGTAATCAGGATATCAAGATTCAGCTCTGCACCATGCGGCATAAAGGAAACCGCAAATCCGGCATAGCCAAGAGACATGAAACTGAGAGTTACCAGTAAAACTATGGCAAAACCAACGGCGACGTCAGCATTTACACTTTTAACGAACCGCTTAAAGAATGCCTCGTTTTTCACATAACACTGCCCGTCCTCTCTTTTCTCGGTCTTCTCCTGCAGCCAGACCGAGTAGAGCATCAGGTTCATACCAGAGCCCACCACTCCCAGAATTGCAAGGATTGCAGTCTCCGAACCGCTTGGGATGTTGGGGACAAGTCCGGAAAGGAGCATATCTCCGGTAAACGGGAAGGTGGAGAGGACAAGAATCATGGATATACTCATGACAACCACCATCACCGCCATGATGTACTCGAAACGGTGATAGATATGTGTCCGAAGCAGAGCAAGTGCTGCGACAAGCAGCGTCAGCGACAGGAGGAAGATGGAAAACACACCCGGAAGCAGGTAATCCAGGAATGTCGCCGCAAAGAGAATCATTGCGCCAACGGCGAACATCTCCAGAATATATGATACGAGAATCAGTATCGGACCCCAGTTTTTCGGACCGGGAAGTTTATGGAGAGCATCGAAGATAGTTTGTCCTGTCGCCAGCGTATACCGGGCAATTCCATTGGTAAACGCATATTTGAAGAGAAGCGTGATGATAACTACCCAGAGAAGCGCAAGACCATAGTGGGCGCCAATCTCAATAGCTTCCGTGATTCCTGCTTCGCCGGCAGCGGTGATTGCCAGAAGGAGACCGGGACCGAAGAAGACAAAGGTATTGGAAAACCATCTTCGGAAGCGGGCGAGTCTGCTCTCTTTCATACTGAATAGATATTTGTCTCGGTAAAATAAATACTATTGTAGATATGAAACCGCTCCACTTACTGGGAATATGTGTCGTGATTTTTACCGCACTGTTCGTCGGCTATATTTTTACAGCAGACACGCTCTTCGTACCCGAAGAGGAAAAATACTCTGTCGGCCTGGTAATGGAATTGGAAAGCGGTTTTGACCCGTTCACTCTCCAGATTGCAGAAGGAGTGTATCTGTTAAGCAAAGAGCCTGGAGTCATCACGGAGTCCCAGATTAAAGATTCCGCAGATAAAGTCTGGGATGCGGCAGAAGAGCTGATTCACATCCATGATGTGGATATAATCGTGACCGGCGGGTTTACCACTATCAGTCAGATGACCTCATCTGCTCTTGCAAACCCGACAGAAAAGTATCTGATGGTGGATACTGATTATGCAGCAGGGGAACAGCCAGAGAATCTGGCAAATATTATTTTCCGCTCAAATGAACCAAGCTACGCCGCTGGATATGCTGCAGGTATGGTAACAAAGACCGGCATTATCGGATTTGTTGGAGGCGTGCAGACAGAGATTGTCGAGGACTTCTACTATGGATTTGCTGCCGGTATTGAGCAGGCGGAACGTGAGCGCGGCATGCAGATTGAACTGCTTGTTGATTATACCGGCTCGTTTACCGATGCCCGGCTTGGCTATGATTCTGCAATGGAGATGTATAATGCGGGAGCAGACATCGTGTATCAGGTTGCCGGAACCAGCGGAACCGGAGCAATCATAGCCGCAGAAGAGACAGGAAAATATGTTATCGGGGTCGATGTTGACCAGAGTTATCTTGCACCGGACAATGTCATATTCAGTGTGGTAAAGCACATCCCTCAGGCAATCCGTGACACAGTGCTCCGCTATAAAGCAGGAGAAGACCTGAGCGGACAGACCATCTCCTTAGGATACGCAGACGGAGACTATGTCGGCATTGTCGGATATCTGAAGGAAGTTGTTCCGGAGTCAGTAATCCGCAAAACCGAAGCAATTGAAGCAGACATCACGGCAGGAAAAATCATCGTGCCGTCTTCAGCGTAATTTTTCCGCGCTGTCCTCCCCCAACCATTTTTCACATTTTTCAAAAACCAATTAAAACGCTTATTTTTCGAAAATAAGCGTTTAATAACTGCAAAAATTTTCGTAACTTAAACCAAGTATATATGTTCACACGTGTAATGATGTAGTATGAGAAAGACAGCACTTGTTGTTTTAGCAGTTGCCCTTGCAGGCATCGTTGCAGCAGCCGGCTGTATCAGCACGGCAGCAAACTCCGACTCTCCGGTCGGAGACTGGATCATCAGCGGAACAGACGTCACCCT
>JAFZFW010000120.1 GCA_017555685.1 Methanocorpusculum sp. | reverse complement strand
GGAGTAAACGCAGACCACGCAGACAAAGCAACGCGTCGCTCTCGCTCCCGTTGGTCGCGAGCTGCTGCCGCAGCCGCTTTAGCGTTGATGCGGTTAAATGATTCTAAATTACTCATGTTGAAGTAATCTGGTTAGCAACGCTAAAGCGGCTGCGGCAGCAGCTCGCGACCAACGGGAGCGAGAGCGACGCGTTGCTTTGTCTGCGTGGGGCGAGAGGCACGAAGTGACTCAAGCCATGAGCAAGCCCAAAGGGCTGGCGATTCTGCGTTTACTCCTCATGAATCCAAAAGCAAATCACAAACACTTCCAACGGTGAGAATCAAAAGAGAAACGAACAACCAAAAACACAGGAAAACAGAACTCATCAAAAACGCGAATGTGTGAAGAATCCGGATACCACCCCGGAAACATCCGCGCTTGGAACATATATTGACTGTCCGAGGATATCGGACTGTGCACACGAACCAGAGGTTCGTTGACATAATATAATATTACTCATAAGAATAAAAAGCCTTGCTTCGAGAAAAGAGAGAGAATAATTATTCTCTCTTGTTCTTATCTCGATGCCACTCGCGAAGTTCTCGCAAGAGATTCACAACAGTATTAACTACTGACGTGATGATCAATATATGTTCATAAGACATTTGGTATATGTCCTCTTTTGGTAACCCGGCAAAGTCCGGAGCTGACAAAAAATCAGCATATATCAATTCATCTTCAAATCACATAACAGCACCGAAACAGCAAGGAGAAACCGGATCCCGATATAATACAACTAACGCAAAAACCACCCTCCCCCGAATGATTATCTATCTCTACATCAAATATATTACACAATTATAGAGTGATGACTATGTTGGATTATCGGGTAATCTTGGAAGCCGCATGGATTGTAAAAGACGTTACCTCCGTCCCGGATGCTCTCGGCATCGCCGTAAGTGAGGCAGGAAAGCGCCTGCAGCCGTCGGCGAAGTTTGTCGATGTCGACATCTTAACAACCCCGTGCCCTTACTGCGAGAGAGAAATTGACACTGGAATGGTTGTTGCCAGAACCGGATTTGTCGGTCTGCTTCTTTCCATGAAAGTATTCTCCGCAGAAAACCCTGAGCATGCAGAGCGTATCGCAAAGACCGTTATCGGCAAAGCCCTCCGCGATGTTCCGCTGTCAACCTACAGCATCGAAGAGCTCGAAGCGGAGGAAGCACATGAGTAACCGCATCTCGGTCACCGGACACCTCTGCAACGACTACATCATAACCGTTGACGAGTATCCGCCAATTGGCGAGTCCAGAAAAGTCGTCAACCGCGAAAACTACTTCGGCGGAGGAGCGGCAAACATCGCTGTCGGTATCGCAAAGCTTGGCGGAGAGTCCGAACTTATCGCAGCAGTCGGCCGTGACTTCCCCGGAAGTCCGTACGAGCGGCACTTACGCGAGTTAGGGGTTGTCACCTCCTTCTTCGAAAGCCCGGAGAACTGTTCTACTGCCTTCATGGTCAACACCACTGCAGGAGATCAGATTACCTACTTTGAGTGGGGAGCAGGTGAAGCCTTCGCCCGCAGCGAGTCTCCGAAGCGTGAGTTCATCCACATGGCAACCGGAGATGCCGAGTACAACATCGGCGTTGCCAGAAATGCAGACTTCGCTTCCCTTGACCCGGGACAGGATGTCAAATACTACACCAAACCGCAGCTCGAAGAGCTCTTCGCAAACATTGGTCTTTTGATCTGCAACAACTTCGAGTTGGATATCATGGCAGAGACGACCGGTATGAGCCACGAAGACATCATCGCTGCCGTTCCGACAGCCATCATCACCGAAGGAAAATCAGGAAGCACGCTCTACCGCGGAAGCGTGGAAAAAATCCCGTCCGTTCCGGTCACCGCTGTCGACCCGACCGGAGCAGGCGATGCATACCGTGCCGGACTCTTTACTGCATGGAAGAAAGGCTTTGACTTAGCAGATGCCTGCAAAGTCGGCGCTGTCGTCTCCTCCTTCGCAGTGGAAAAGATTGGAACCCAGACCAACCTGCCAACCTGGGATGAGATGAAAGTCCGCTTCGAGGCGGCCTTTGGAGAGCTTCCGCAATGAAACTTGCGGCATTAACATCCGGCGGAAAAGACTCCATTCTCGCAATCCAGAAAGCTCTTGATGCAGGACACACCGTAACGCACATGATTACTGTCGTCCCCGAAAACAAAGAGTCCTATATGTTCCACTCGGCAAACCTCGCAGCTGTTAAAGTCATGGCGGAAAGAGCCGGAATGGAGTATGTGGAAATCCCAACCGCCGGTGAAAAAGAGGCAGAGATTACTGACATGCAGGAGGGAATCCGCGGACTTGACACCGAAGGCTTAATCGTCGGGGCAATCGCCTCAACCTATCAGCGCGAACGCGTTGAAGCTGTCTGCCGCGAGTTAGGGCTTTCTGTCTTTGCCCCGCTCTGGGGCATGGAGCCGGATGCAGTCGTCTCTGAAGTTGCATCCCGCATGGATGCCCGCATCGTTGTAACCGCTGCAGACGGTCTCGGGGAAAATGTGCTCGGCAAAAGAATCGACGATGAGTTAATCCGCATCTTAAAGGCAGTGGAGAAAAAACGCCGGATTCACATCGCCGGAGAAGGCGGGGAGTACGAATCTCTTGTCTTCAACGCACCGTTCTTCTCTTCTCCCGTAAACGCGGAAGGCATGGAAACAGTCTTTGAAGGAATGGTTGGAAAAGTATCTTACCGGAGGTTTTGGTAAATGAAAAGAAAAATCCGTGCACTTCAGCCGGAGACACTCACCCGCTTCATGTTTCGTGCGCCGAAGTGGTGGCTCTCTCTGCTTTGCATCTTTGCCATCGGTATCCTTATCGACCTGATAGTCTATGTACTCGGTTTCGAAATCGGATTGGGCTTTGCCTTTTCCGTTCCTGCCGCAGTTGGATTCCTGACCACAAAACCGCTGGTAGATGTCCTCGGCCGTCAGGAGTTTACGTGGAACCGTTCTGCCATGCTCGCACTTGCAGGCGTGTTGTTCTCCATCGGGTGGCTTATTGTCGGTCCGATTCTTGGTGTCCCCTTCGCCTACGTGTTCGGGCTCGGCTATGTCTTTGCCATCCGTATGATTGTCTTAGTGGCAGTGGTAGACTACCGCATCCCGCGGATGATTCTCCCCGCTGCCACGCAGACACTTGCAGCAGCAGTCTGCGGACTTGTCCTCTTCGGCACTGATTTGATTATGCCGCTTATCGTATCGGTTGGTACCTTTGGCGTCTGTGTCTGTGTCTTCCTCACCATCTTCGACATCCCGCTGAAACGTTCCTGCGGTCTTTCCGGCATGCATTTCGTCAACGTGTTCTTAGGACACTTAACCAACGGCTCTAACGACATGGAAGGCTACTTCTGCAAAATCAGCGACTTCGTCTCGGTTCCGGTCACTACCTTCTTCTTCCGCCGCGAGAAAAAGAAGGACATCTGGTTTGTCGTGCCGAACCTGCATCCGGGACCGATGTCTGACATCGGCGGCAGTAACTTCCCGAACCTCCTCTTCAAAGAGTTCTCTGATGAGGCAACCCTTCTCGTCTCGCACGGCTGTGCAAGCCATGACTTAAACATGATCTCGAACAACGAGACGACAAAGATTGCGGATGCAATCAGAAAGAGTCTGCCGAAGGCAGTCTTCTCTGATGAAGCAAGCAGACCGGTCAGAAGCAGATGCGGCAACGTGTCCATCCTCTCGCAGAAGTTCGGCGACTCTCTGCTGATGGTTACCACCCGCAGCCCGAAGATGACAGAAGATATGGACTACTCCATCGGCCGTATTGTTATGGGTGAGGGAAAACTCCGCTATGGAAATGTCGGATTTGTGGATGCCCACAACTGTATGACCAATGCGACAAAGATTATCTATCCGTCAACCAAAGCAGGAAACGAGTTTATTGCCGGTGGAACCGCTGCTCTTTGCAATATGGAAAATGCTGAGATGTTCCCGCTCAAAGCCGGTGTATCCCATCTCGAACTGCCGTTTGACCGCGACAGCGGATTTGGCGACACAGGAATTGTAACACTGGTTACCGAAGCCGGCGGGGAAAGAACTGCTTACGTCCTCTTTGACGGAAACAACGTGGAGGCAGGTGTCCGTGAGATTCTTCGTGATGCAGTTCTTGCAGAAGGTTTTACCGAGTGTGAAATCCTCACCACCGACTCTCACGTCGTAAACTCCATGTCCGGCAGAAATCCGGTGGGACTGGAAGTGGACTCCGCAGAAATTGTGCCGTTTGTCCTCGACAGCATCAAGCGGGCAGTTGACGACTTATCTCCGGCATCCGTTGGCGCTGCAACAGAAATCTGCGAAGAAGTCGAAGTGTTCGGTCCGGGAAAGATGATTCAGCTCACATCTATCGTCTCTGGAATCGTCTCGACGCTGATTCCGCTGTGCATCCTCTTCCTGCTGGTCGCATTCTTTGCAGTCCTTGTTGTCTGCATGATTGTGCTCTAAAGCACACAACTTTTTTTTTTGAAAAAAGGAAATGAGAAATACTTACTCGTATCTCTCGTTGAATACAATATCTTCGAGCTTCTTCTTCTCTGCAAGAGTGATGCCGCCGACATCCGGGACACCTGCTGCAACGATGGACATAAGCTTGTATTTGTCCGGGACACCGACAAGTGCCTGCACGTCTGCTGCGTAGTCCTTACCGTTTCCTGCAATCCAGCATCCGCCGTATCCGTATGCGTGGAGTGCCAGTAAGAGGTTCTGGGTTGCTGCGGAACAGTCTTCAACAACATACTGGTGGTCTGCTTCTCCGAAGACAAGGATTCCAACGCCTGCGCCTGCAATGAATGCTCCGTTTGGTGCAAGCTCTGCAATCTTTGCGAGGGTTTCCTTCTCCTTTACGACAACGAAAATCCACGGCTGAACGTTTCTTGCAGTGGATGCCTTGGATGCACATTCAAGAGCCTTTCTGACGAATTCCTGCGGGACTTCTGCGTCCTTGAACTTGCGCACACTGTGGCGGGACTGGATGACGGTAATGCCGAAGTTGGCAATTCCCGGGTTTCTGGTATTCATATGTATAAATTTGTACACACTGCAATAAGTTGTTTTCTGATGGGGTGCACAACTATCCAACCCAATGCCTTATCACCTTTCCAAACAAATGGTACTATATTATTGTGCAGGAAGATTCTTTCTGAACAGGATATCACATGAAGAGATGGGTACTGGATTATATCTGCTGTCCTGAATGCAAAGGCAGCCTGAGTCTCTTAGAGTCTGAAGGTGACGAGACCGAAGTTCTGACTGGAACGCTTACCTGTACGAAATGCGAACGCGTTTATTCGATTGCAGAAGGCATTGCAGACCTTCTCCCGGATAATCAGAGGTAATTATGGCAATTGTTGAAGTTCAATTAAACCGTCTTGGAATCAACTCTCTGGAAATCTCTACAGATAGTGTTGATGTCAGTGTAGGAACATCGCTTCATGTTCGTATCATAAACTACGGAGCGCCGACGCATGCAACACTGAAGACTGAGGCAAACGCCTATACCGGATTCACCTACGAAAATCTCTATGTGCAGGATGAGTCCGAGGTCAGAATTGATATCCTGCCGAATGCAAATCCCGGAAGTTTTTCGATGCAGATGATCTCCGGATACGGCATGCACCGTGAGGAGTTTACCGTCAATGTTCTGCTTCCGGACCCGGAGCCGTGCGTGTGCGAGGAAGCACCGGTTGAAAAAGAGCCGTTTAAGATTCCGCCGATGGTAATCAACGCAGCTATGCCTGCCTTAGCACTCATTCTCCTCATCCTCTGGATTGCAGTCTTCCCGAGTGCTCCGGGATTCCTGATGGGTCTTATTATCTATGTGATTATGCTTGCCGGCGTTTATATTGCATGTCGTTCGGTTCAATAACTCTTTTTTTCGGGCTTGTTCTCGATCGTCTGATTGGAGACCCTCGGACGCGGTTTCATCCGGTAGCTCTGCTTGGAAATCTCATCGGCTTCTGGGGACGGACGAACTTTTATCCGCGTTCGCTTGAACGGGCGGCTGGAATCCTCGGCTGGCTTGTTACCGTTGCTGTCGCTTTTATTCCCTGCATTCTGCTCTATCTCTTTGCGCCGGAAATTGTCTTTGTCCTCTTCTCGATTGCCGCTCTTGCCTTTTGTATCGGCTGGCGTTCCTTGGAAGAGCATGTGGTCTCTGTAGAGGATGCACTTGCAAAGGGCGAGGAGGAAGGGCGCCGTGCAGTCTCGTATCTGGTAAGCCGGGATACAAAGACGCTGACGTTTGAGCAGATCCGTTCCGGCGCATACGAGTCAGCAGCAGAGAATCTGGTTGACAGCATCATTGCACCGATTTTCTGGTTTACGGTATTTGAACTCATCTTCGGTGCCGGAATTTTCGGCGCAGTCCTCTTCCGCTGTGCAAACACTATGGATGCGATGCTTGGCTATCGTGACGAGAGAATCCGTCTCGGCTGGTTTGCGGCACGGGCTGATGATGTTCTGGCGTTTATTCCGGCACGGATTACCGGCATCCTCCTTCTGCTGATTTTTGCGATGAAGGGGAAGGCAAAAGATGCCGTTCGCTGTTACTGCCGCGACAGAAAAAAGCGTCCGGGATTCAACGGCGGAATCCCGATGAGTCTGATTGCAGGAGGCTGCGGTATCTGCTTTGAAAAGCCTGAGGTATACAGAATCGGGGATGGGAAAATCAGCCTTGCCGAAGGCGGCCGCTCGATTATTTCGGTGATGCGCTGGACGACTATCCTTGCGGCGGCTGTCGGCATCTTGCTGATGGTACTTTTCTAATCCTCACCCATTTTTACATGAATCGGGCATCCTTCTTCTGCATGCCCGCCGTTTTTGCGCACCCACTCCAGAAGCGGAATCAGCAGTTCCCGCAGTTCCCATCCGGAGACTGTCAGATAATACTGAACCGTCGGCGGCATGGTGTCTGCAACTCTTCTCTCAACAAGGTTCTGAGCTTCCAGATCCTTGAGTGTATTTGAAAGCGTCTTTGAGCTTACGTTGCAGAGTGCCCGCTTGAGTTCGTTAAATCCGGCCGAGCCATTGTTTCCAATCACGGCAATCACCATAAGTGCCCATTTTTTGCTGATGGTATCCAGGATTCCGTGCAGCGGGCAGAAACATATCTGGGTGTGGTCTGGTTTCTCCAAGGAAATCTCCTCTCTTCAGAGTAACTTTTTCTTTTATATGGATATAAATCCAACACTAAGTAACCAAAGGAAACTATCATGCAGAAATCATACAAACTCGAAAACCTCTGCTGTGCTCACTGTGCGGCAAACATGGAACACGCAATCAAAAAAATCAGCGGCGTCAACTCTGCTACTATCGCGTTCATGACACAGAAGCTTATCCTGGAAGCGGAAGAGGAAAACTTCCCGGCAATCCTTGAAGAGGTCAAAAAAGCGATTCGCAAGGTAGAGCCGGACTGCAAACTCATTGAGCCATGAAGATTTCCTTCACCCGGTCACAGAAGAAAACCATCGCCCGAATCATAGCGTCAGCTCTTCTGTTTGCGTTTGTCTCTCTCCTCCCGCTGGATGGAGCTCTGCGTCTTTTGGCCTTCCTCATCCCGTACTTTATCATTGGATGGGATGTGCTTTATCATGCGGGACGAAACATCATCCGCGGAAGAGTCTTCGATGAAAACTTCCTCATGGGGCTTGCGACCATCGGCGCACTGGCTATCGGCCAGTATCCGGAAGCCGTCTTTGTGATGCTGTTCTACAAGACCGGAGAACTTTTCGAAGATGTCGCAGTCGCCCGTTCCCGTCAGTCCATTGCTGACCTCATGAGCATTGCTCCGGATACTGCAAACCTCCTTCGCGGAGATGAGTTCGTTACGGTATCTCCTGAAGAAGTTCCGGTTGGTTCTACCATTCTCATCAGAGCAGGAGAACGCATCCCGCTTGACGGGGAGGTAATCGAAGGAACATCCGAGCTTGACACCGCAGCATTAACCGGCGAGTCTCTGCCGCGGGCAGTGTCTGTCGGTGATGCGGTAATTTCCGGCTGTATCAATCTCAGCGGAGTCCTGACCGTGAAGACGGTAAAAACCTTCGGCGACTCTGCTGTCTCCCGCATCTTGGAGCTCGTGGAAAACGCAGCCGCAAAGAAAGCGAAGGCGGAGAACTTCATCAGTGTTTTTGCCCGCTACTACACGCCGGCTGTTGTCGCAGCCGCGCTTGCTGCTGCCTTCATCCCGCCGTTGTTTTTCAACGGCGTCTGGGAAGAGTGGATCTTTAGGGCATTAATCTTCCTTGTCGTCTCCTGTCCGTGTGCACTGGTAATCTCCATTCCGCTCGGCTTCTTCGGCGGAATCGGTGCGGCATCCAGGCACGGCATCTTAATCAAAGGAGGCAACTACCTTGAAGCGCTTGCCAAAGCGGACACCTTCGTGTTTGATAAGACCGGCACTATTACTTCCGGAACCTTCTCGGTCGTATCAGCAGACGCTGATGCACTATACTATGCAGCGTATGCCGGAGCGGAGAGTACGCATCCGCTGTCTGTATCCATTCGCGAAGCATTTGGAACGGTTGACCGTTCCTGTGTCAAAAATATTACAGAACTTTCCGGCCGCGGCATCTCTGCTGATGTTGCCGGACATCAGGTTTTGAGCGGAAACGCCAAACTTCTGCAGGAAAACGGCGTGCTCTTCGAACCGGATGGTGCGGAGGGGACAGCAGTTTATGTGGCAGTTGACGGAGTGTATGTTGGCTGTGTTCTCCTTGAAGATACCATCAAGCCGGAAGCACAGAAGGCATTTGCCGATCTTCGCTCTCTTGGCATCAGAAAGACAGTCATGCTCACCGGAGACAGGGCTGAAGCAGCAAAACGGGTTGCGGACAGTGTTGGTGCTGCAGAGTTCCGGGCAAACCTTCTCCCGCAGGATAAAGTGGCTGCTGTAGAGGAACTGCTTGCGGAAAAGAACGGCTCTCTCGTTTTCGTCGGCGACGGAATCAATGATGCACCGGTTCTGGCCAGAGCAGATATCGGTGTGGCCATGGGTGCTCTGGGAAGTGATGCAGCTATAGAAGCCGCTGATGTTGTTCTCATGGATGACTCTTTAACACGGCTTCCGGAGGCAATCCGTATCGCAAAGAAAACCCGTCGTATCGTTATCCAGAATATTGTCTTTGCGCTCGGCATCAAATTCGGGGTGATTATCCTCGCACTCTTTGGGGTTGCAACCATGTGGGAAGCAATCTTTGCAGATGTCGGCGTTGCAGTGATTGCTATCCTCAACTCTATGCGGATGCTGAAGGTGTGATATACATCACATCATATTTTTTAATAATTAACGCAATACATTATCACTAATCAGAAGGTGTTTTGTATGTTTGAACAGCGTATTTTTGAGACTGATTTCCGCATTGCGTTTCAGGAAGAGCTTGACAGACGCGGAATGTCTATCCGCCAGCTCTCAGAGCTTACGGGAATTCCTGCAGTCACTTTGTATAAAATCGCATCCGGCGAGCGTGACCCGCGTCTTTCAACTGTTAAGAAAATCGTTTCCGTCTTTTCTCCGAACCACGGGAAGTTCATCGCAGTAATTGCCGCAAAATTCCTGCTTGATGAAATCGAGGGAACAAAGATTCAGGCAAACGGCATCGAATACCGCCTGAAAGGATATACCGCAAACTCTCTGGAGGACTGTCTGGTTGCAGCCGTACATGCAAGAAACGAAGGCGCAGCAGGTATTATCTGTGCACCAATCTTATCCGGTCTTGTGGAGCGGGTTGTTGATGTCCCGGTTGCTATCATGAAACCGGAGATGCGGGCGGCAACAGATGCGGCAACCTCTATCATCCAGCGTCTCTGAGAAAATACTACAGATACCTTATTTACCTGACAAACCAATATCAAAGAAGAGATGAGCAGTTACTGGGTCGTACGCTGTCCGAACTGCCGTGAGTTCACGTATACGGATAAATATGGAAAGTGGAAACTCTGTCCGGTCTGCGGAGAGGTGATTTCCCTTTCAGAGGTTCCGGTATATCTGGAAGTGAATGATTTTTCCGAAGCAGAGGAACTGATCTCTGCTGTTCACCGGTATCTTCAGCATACCGGCCGTGTTGATTTACATCCGGAAGAGGTAGCACTCGTCCGGAAAAAGTATGCAGAGTGGCTTTCTTCTGCGTAGATTACCAGAGCTTTCCGCAGTGCGGGCAGAGGATTGCCGGTCTTCTTCCGCATTTCGGACAGAGAAGCTCTCCGCGCGAGTTCTGAATCAGTTCTGTACCGCATTCCCGACAGTAAATGTCCCGTTTGAATCCGCAGGTATGTTCTACAACCATAGTATTATTCTATTCTCTGTAAAGGAAGATAGACTTTTTCACCGATGGTTCTTCCATTCTTTTCTGTTCTGAAAAATTTTCCACCTGTCTTTTCCTTATAGAAGAGTATTTAGTGGTTTCCCGCCAATATATTTAGACAATCAGGCGAGGGTTGCCAAGTCGGTCAACGGCGCTGCGTTTAGGGCGCAGTCTCTAGGAGTTCAAGGGTTCGAATCCCTTCCCTCGCATGTCTTTTCTCACTTCATTCGAAAATCCATGCTCGATCTTCGAGTCTGCTTCGCATCCTCTCGAACCTCGCACTATTTTCACACACAGATATATTTCGACTCCTGTTCTGTGTACTCTATCCTGCCCTGCCAGAAATGCTTCTACTTCCAACCTTGATGATTATTAGTCTGAAGCGCATATAGTATAGTTACTATGACCACACTGCCTGAATATCTCAAAAACTGCGGGGTCGACGATGACCTTTCTGCAATCATCTCTCTGATTGGTGCACAGGCAGCACCGATTCGTGATGCATTCATCTCCAACCAGAACTATGCTGACTCGACCAACTCCTCCGGCGAAACCCAGGCGGAGATGGATACCTGGTCTGACACTCACATTACTAATGTACTCGCTGCAAGCGGGCTCGTTCGTGAAGTGGCATCCGAAGAGCGTGATGACATTGTCAAACTCTCCGAGTCTGCAAAATACTCTGTTGTTATGGACCCGCTTGACGGATCTTCCTTAATCAAAGTCAACCTCTGCGTGGGAACTATTGTCGGAATCTATGAGGGAAGCTGTATGCAGGCAGGAAAGGATCTCAAGGCTGCATTCTACATCCTCTACGGTCCGATGACTACCATGACTGTCTCTGTCGGAAAAGGCGTTGCCATCTTTGCACAGGATAAAGACGGTGTCTACCAGATGCTCAAAGATCATGTCAAGATTCCGGAAGGCAACCTCTACGGAAGCGGAGGAGTCAGAACCGAGTGGCTCGGAAAACACGCAAAGTTCGTCAACCGCATCGAAAATGAAGGGGCAAAGAACCGTTACTCCGGATCCTTTGTTGCAGACTTCCACCAGATTCTTCAGTACGGCGGCGTCTACGCATACCCGCCAAGCGAGAAGCAGCCGAATGGAAAGCTCCGCTTAGTCTTCGAGGTAAACCCGATCGGCTATCTCGCAGTACAGGCAGGAGGGGCTGTATCTAATGGAACCAAGACTACTCTTGACATCGTTCCGGAAGAGGTTCACCAGAGAACCGTTGTCTATGTCGGAAGCCACGGCATGATTGCCAAGATTGAAGCAACCGAGTAATGTATACAGTCACGGTTTACTCTCAGCCTCTTGGCGGAATTGCCGGATGCACCCGTGTCTTTCCGGATGTCTTACAGGCAGTAGACAAGGTTTTCCGGAAAGCAAAGGGCGGTGTTCTGCATGACTTTGTGGTAACACACATGGGGGACCGCGTTGTCTCCCTCATGGTGTGTGATGCAGAGCGGACTGCAGAAGCTGAAGCGGTACGTGCTGAAGCATATGCAGTCGGGGAAAAGATTTCTGCAGAAAGAAAGCTCTTCAAAAATCCTGCTCCTGCTTCATCACTTACCCTCACCTTCGAAGAACGCGAAAGTGAGGCATTTGTTCTCTTCCTTGCAGGTTCTGCAGATGGAACAATCTGGAATGGTCTGCTTCCGGCAGGAGAAAACCAGGCTGCAGCAGTTCCTGCAGTGATGCTCTGCAGAACAGAAGGTGAGTTCTCTTCCACTGCTGAACTTCTGGAAACCTTTGCGGATGCTTCTGTCAGTGCCCGCGGACTCTCTCCGGTCAGCCTCTGTGACTCGGCAATCGTCAGAACAAAAGTCACTCCGGTTGTTGCACTCGGATTCTCTCTGGGTAATGGAATCCTTACCGGTCCGCTTGATCTTTTTGACACGCCTCTTTTTGATGCCTGCAGATACCGGGCATCAGAACTCTGATTTTTTCTGCGCTTTTGGCGCGCATGGATTTTTTGCCTGCTGTAGGCGAATTGTTCGTCTACGAACAATTTGTTTTTGGCGTTTTTGCAAATGGATTAATTCATTATATTTAAACTATGTAGTTTCGATGTTTGATTTCCTGCAAAAATGCGGGGTTGAAAGGCGTTTTTGCCCCTCTTTTGCCCTCCGTCACTATTATAACCTCATCCATCTCATTACTATAGGAACATGTCAGAGTGAGATCTCCTCTGGCAGTCACAATACCAATTCACATTAATCCAACTTGTATAAAGAGGAACTTTAATGGGACAGGGAAAATTCGCAGCAAGACAATTAGTTCGCAACGCCAAGAAATTCCGGTGGAGCGACTCAGTTTACTCCCGCAGGGCACTTAAACTGAAACTGAAAGCAGACCCGTTAGAGGGTGCACCGCTCGGACGTGCAATCGTCCTCGAAAAGGTCGGTGTTGAAGCAAAGCAGCCGAACTCCGCAATCAGAAAGTGCGTCAGAGTTCAGCTTATCAAGAACGGTCGTCAGGTTACTGCATTCGCAGTCGGCGACGGTGCAATCAACTTCATTGATGAACACGACGAAGTTACCATCTGTGGTATCGGTGGTCGTGCAGGACGTTCCATGGGAGATATCCCGGGAGTTCGTTTCGTTGTCATCGCAGTAAACGGTGTCACCTTACATGAACTTGTTCTCGGACGTCAGGAGAAGGCAAGAAGGTAAATAAAATGACTGAAGAAAACGCAACCTCCAAGATTCTCCTCTTCGGCAAGTGGGACACTTCCGAAGTCGTTGTTAAAGATCAGGGTCTCATCCGCTACATCACCGTCAGCTCTACCGAGGTTCCAAGCACCTGTGGAAGACTGACCCAGCAGCAGTTCACCAAGTCCCAGATGGCAATCGTCGAGAGACTTATCAACCGCTTAATGCAGACCGAAACCAACACCGGTAAGAAGATGCACTGTACCAAGATGGTCATGGATGCATTCGACGAGATCAACAAGAAGACCAAGCAGAACCCGCTTCAGGTCTTAGTTGATGCAATCTCCAACGCAGCACCGCGTGAGGAAATTGTCCGCTTAAAGTACGGTGGTATCAATGTTCCGAAGTCCGTTGACTCTGCACCAATCCGCCGTGTCAACACTGCACTCAGATACATTGCCCTTGCAACCTGGAAGGGATCCCACAAGACAAAGAAGCCGGCATACCTTGTCCTTGCAAATGAGTTAATCATGGCAGCAAAGGGAGATACCAAGTGCTTCTCTGTTGGAAAGAAAGACGAAGTCGAGCGTATGGCAAAGTCTGCACGCTAATCACCCCCCATACAATTTATTTTTCAGGTGAAAGAAAATGTCACGCGGAAAGAAAATGGTCGAGCGTATTAATGTGCTGATGAACGATACTCAGCACATTAGAAACATCGGTATCGTAGCACACATTGACCACGGAAAGACTACCCTTTCTGACAACCTTCTCTCCGGAGCAGGAATGCTCTCCGAAGAGCTTGCAGGAAAGGCATGCTGGACTGACTCTGACGAAGAAGAACAGGCACGTGGAATTACTATTGACTCTTCCAACGTTTCAATGGTCCACGAAGTCAACGGTCAGGAATACCTCATTAACATGATTGACACCCCGGGTCACGTTGACTTTGGTGGAGATGTTACTCGTGCAATGAGAGCAGTCGATGGTGCAGTCGTCGTCGTCGATGCAGTCGAAGGCCCGATGCCGCAGACTGAAACCGTTCTCCGTCAGGCACTCAAAGAGGGTGTCCACCCGGTACTGTTCATCAACAAGGTTGACAGACTCATCAATGAGCTGAAAGTTAACCCGCAGGACATGATGATCCGCTTAGGAAAGGTCATTGACAAGGTTAACAAGCTCATCAAGGGAATGAACGAGGAGCTCTACAACAACGGTGGATGGAAGCTCGATGCATTAAAGGGCAACGTCGCATTCGGATCTGCACTCTACAACTGGGCAATCTCGATTCCGTACATGAAGAAGTCCGGTGTCACTCTCCAGACTATCATCGACAAGTGTAACGAGGGAGATGCAAAGTACCTTGCAAAGGCATCCCCGCTCCACGCAGTTCTCCTTGACATGGTCGTCGAGTTCCTCCCGAACCCGCTCCAGGCACAGGGTAACAGATGCCACATCATCTGGCACGGCGATGTTGAGTCTACCGTCGGTAAGGCAATGTACGCATGTGACCCGAACGGACCTGTTGCACTCATGATTACTGATATCTCCTTCGACAAGCACGCAGGAGAAGTCGCAACCGGAAGACTGTTCTCTGGAACTCTTACCCGCGGTCAGGAACTCTTCGTTTCCGGAACTGCAGGCAAGCCGAACAGACTCCAGCAGGTTGGTATCTTCATGGGTCCGACCCGTGTCGATGTCGACAAGATTGTTGCAGGTAACATCGCAGCAGTTACCGGTCTCGGTGACGCAATCGTCGGTTCTACCGTCACTTCCTTAAAGGAAATGACTCCGTTCGAGTCCCTCCAGCACTACTCTGAGCCGGTCATGACCGTCGCAGTCGAAGCAAAGAACACCAAGGACCTTCCAAAACTCATCGAAGTTCTCCACCAGGTTGGTAAGGAAGACCCGACTATCCGTGTCAACATCAACGAAGAGACTGGAGAACACCTCATTGCAGGTATGGGTGAACTTCACCTTGAAGTCGTTACCGGACGTATCAAGAGAGACAAAGGTGTCGACATCATCACTTCCCCGCCAATCGTTGTTTACCGTGAGACTGTCTCCCAGGCACTCAACGGCACTGTAGAAGGAAAGTCCCCGAACAGACACAACAGATTCTTCCTCTCTGTTGAGCCGATGCCGGAGAACATCCTTGAGGCAATCCAGTCCAACGAAGTTACCATGAACATGGACAACATCGCACGCCGTGATGCACTTGTTGCACTCGGTATGGACAAGGAAGAGGCAAAGTCCGTTAAGGACATCTACGGCTCCAACATGTTCGTCGACTGTACCAAGGGTATCCAGTACCTCAACGAAACCATGGAACTTATCATCGATGGTATCCACGAGGCACTCGACGGCGGACCGCTTGCAGACGAGCAGGTTCAGAATGTCTTAATCAAGCTCCACGATGTCAAGCTCCACGAAGATGCAATCCACCGTGGTCCGGGACAGGTCATTCCGGCAGTTCGTGGCGGTATGAAGGCAGCTCTCCTTATGGCAGGCGACACTCTCTTAGAGCCGATGCAGAACATCCAGATCACTGTCCCGCAGGATCAGATGGGTGCAGCAATCTCTCAGATTCAGGGAAGACGCGGTATGCTCTCCACCACTGATGTTGAGGGTGACCAGATTGTTGTCAACGGTCAGGCACCAGTCGCAGAACTCTTCGGTTTCGCAGGCGACCTCCGCTCTGCAACTGAGGGTCGTGCAATGTGGTCCCAGTCCTTCGCAGGATTCGCAATGGTCCCGCAGGGTATGCTTCCGGAAATCGTTAAGGGTATCCGTAAGAGAAAGGGTCTCAAGGAAGAGATTCCAACCCCGAAGGACTACCTCGAGTAAGTTCTTCACCCGTGTACCTTCCTTCGGGTTGGTTTACGGATTGGGAGAAATCCCAAAACCCACCCTCTCGGGTTCGCCCGTATGCCCGCGACGCCTTTGGGGCGTGCGCCTGCGGCTTAGCCCCAGTTTGTTTTTTGTAATTCTTTTCTGCCGCAATCTTTAGGTATTATATTTCTTACAGCAAACAAGGCTGTAAATGATAGATATTATCTCGCTCTTCATCTGGTTTACCATATACAGTTTTCTCGGCTGGGTGTGGGAAACTTCGTTTTGTTCAATACGGGCAGGGCATTTTATCAATCGCGGATTTTTAAATGGTCCGGTTATTCCAGTTTATGGTTTTGGCGCTGTTTTTGTCCTGACTGCTTTGTCCTTCGCCTCTCCGCTTCTTCCAACTCACCTTCCCTATATTGATATTCCACTGGTCTTTCTTTCAGGCATGGTGATTTGTACGCTTCTTGAATATGTGACCGCAGTGATTCTTGAAAGTGCATTTCATATCCGTTGGTGGGACTACTCGAAGCAGAAGTTCAACTTCCAGGGGAGAATCTGTCTGAAAAGCGCTCTCTTCTTTGGGCTGATGTCGGTTGTTATCATCTATATTGTCCAGCCGCTGGTCTCTCAGGTTACGGTAAATATCCCTGCAGAGATTGCTAATCCGCTCGCTCTGATTTTCCTTGTCCTATTCGTGGTTGATTTGTCAGTTACGCTTTCCTCGCTTCTGCATCTCAAATCCCATCTCGCGGAGATTCAGCTCAGATTGGAGCATGCCGCAGAAGAGTTCAGAGAGGATGCAGGAGAGTTCCGCGATGATGTCCTCCTCGCTCTTTCAAAGCCGAAACGGCAGATACGGCGTCTGGTAAAAGCCTTCCCTGAATCTTCCGCAAAGCACCATGACGAAGCCTGGCAGAAACTCAAAGAAAATGCAGGCAAGTAAGACTCTCTGAATGTATGCGCTTTCACATCATCTCAAATCCTCAACACCTAGGGGCTAAGGGCGCGAGCCGCAGGCTCAAGCCATGAGCAAACCTCTTGAGGTTTGCGAAGGAGACGCAGTCTCCGCATGCCTCCGAGGGTCGCAAGTCATTCTGACTTGCTTCCGGCTTGAGCCTGGCGGCTCGCGCCCGTCACGGGTATACGGGCGAAGGGAAAGTGATATTTAGTAATCCTTCCAAACATAAGGTATCACTACTTAGGTGAACATATGGAATTTAACGGTGTAACTATTGAGGATACTTACGCAGAAGGTTTCCCGGTCTGGGCAGCCCGTGTAATTATCACTGCAGTAACGAAAGAGTGGGCATACAAGGCAGCAACCGAAGCAACCGGTTTTGCAACCTCCACCATCGGATGTCCGTGTGAAGCAGGTATTGAGAAGTTCCTTCCGGCATCCGAGACTCCGGACAACCGCCCGGGATACTCCATCCTCATCTGCTGTGGAAAGAAAGCACTCAAGGAGCAGGTCTTAGAGCGTGTCTCTGAGTGTGTCTTAACCGCACCAACCACCGCTGTCTTCAACGGACACGCAGGCGAAGAGGAAATCATCCCAATTAAGCTCCACTTCTTCGGAGACAAGTTCGAGAAGAAGGTCGAAGTTGGCGGAATCCAGTGCTGGTCCATCCCAATTATGGGCGGCGACTTCATTGTTGAGGAAGAAATCGGTGCAGTCAAGGGTGTTGCAGGCGGTAACTTCTTAATCCTCGGTGACTCCCAGATGTCCGCATTAATCGCAGCAGAAGCAGCAGTTGATGCAATCGCAGAAGTTGACGGTGCCATCACTCCGTTCCCGGGAGGAGTTGTCTCCTCTGGTTCCAAGGTTGGATCCTTAAGCTACAAGTTCATGGGCGCATCCACCAACGAAAAGTTCTGCCCGTCCATCCGTGCAGAAGTTCTCGAAAAGGGTCTCGAGACCGAGATTCCGGAAGGCGTCAAGGCAGTTTACGAGATTGTTATCGACGGTGTCTCCGAAGAGGCAGTCAAGGCAGCAATGAAGGCAGGTGTCCAGGCAGCATGCAGAGTTCCGGGTGTCGTTAAGATCACCGCAGGAAACTACGGCGGAAACCTCGGTCCATTCAAGTTCAACTTAAAGGACTGCATTTAAACCCCTTCCCCAACTTTTTCTTTTTCAACAATAGGTTGTTAGTAATCTATAGTTTTCTTTGAACCACAATATATTTCTGAAATCCTTATCATAGAATCACAAACACACTCTATTCATATCAGTGAATAGCCTTATTATCTCTCCGAAGAAAATTATATGTTTGGATTTACTATGAAAGCGGTCTTAGGACTTGAAGACGGAACTATCCTCACCGGAACCGGATTTGGCGTGGAAGGCCAGGCATCCGGCGAGCTGATAGTAAACCTTGCATCCAATGGATACATGGAAGCCTTAAGCGACCCGGGAGTATCAGGACAGCTTTTAATGTTCGGATATCCTCTGGTCGGAAACTACGGGGCAAATAAAGACCAGCTTCAAAGCTCAAAGGTTCACGCGGCAGGAACCATTGTTCGCGAGCTTTGCACACAGCCGAAACACCAGCCGTCCCTCGCATCCTTCTTCGAAGAAAACGGCCTCATCGGAATTGAGGGAATCGATACCAGAAAACTTACCATCAAACTCCGCGAAGAAGGAGTAATGCGGGCAGCAGTCATCACCGGCTCCGACGACGGAGAAGCAGCCGTCGCTTTAGCCCGCGCAAGCCCGGTACAGGAAACCCGCGAATTAATCCCTGCAGTTACCTGTGATGCACCGTACCGCATCGAAGGAAACGGCAAAAAGATTGCCGTCCTCGACCTCGGCTGTAAAAAGTCCGTTTACCAGAGCCTCGTAAAACGCGGCGCAGACTTATACATCTACCCGTACGGAACTCCGGCGGACGTCATCCTGGAAAACAAACCGGACGCACTCTTCGTAACCAACGGTCCGGGATATCCGCTTGCAGCACCGAAAGCAATCGAAACCGTCAAAGACATCTTAGGCACCATCCCGGTACAGGGAATCTGCATGGGTTCTGAAATCATCGCCGCAGCCCTTGGTGCAGAGTTTGAAAAACTTAAACTCGGACACCGCGGAGCATCCCAGCCGGTCAAATTCAGCGACGGAACCGTTGCCGTCACCTTCCAGAGCCACGGATACGCAGTCATCGCTGACTCCCTCTCCGAAGGTTGTGCAGTCACCTGCGTAAACGCAAACGACGGAACCCTCGAAGGATTCGAAAACAGTGATCTTGGAATCACCTGTGTGCAGTTCCAGCCTGAGCACGACTCCATGTACGACGGCGCGGAAAAACCAATCTACGATATCATGTACAGAGGAATCCCCGATGCCTAAAAACCCGACACTCAAACAAGTCCTGCTTATCG
>JAFZFW010000119.1 GCA_017555685.1 Methanocorpusculum sp. | reverse complement strand
TCTTAGCTCTAATGCTTATATTGACGGATGTACTTTTGATAACAATACTGTCTATGGAACCCATGCAAGCAATGTTAACTATGGTATCAATTCGTACAGTACTGGGTATAATCTGAAGTACACCAACAATATCTTTAGAAACAGTGCTGCATACCAGACGAATGGAACAGCTGGGTCCGTTTCTGGTCTTTCAATGATGGCAGTAAGTACGCTTAATGTTGAAGGAAACACTGTGGAAAACAGCAATAAATTCTTCCACCGTGCAACTGTCGATGCGGAGTTCACCGAGCAGCAGGTTCGTTCTGTTGGTTCATACAGTACTACATATGGTCTGACTAACATTATTTCTGGAACTTACTATGGTGCTCTCTCGACCTATGCAGGTGACAAATCCATTGTTGTTTACGGCGGAACCTTCTCTACAGATCCAAAAGACTACCTTGCTGATGGTTACGTCACAGAAAAATCTGGTGATCTGTGGGTTGTTAAGAAGTACGTAGCTCCAAGCAAGCCGTCTTCCTCCAGCTCCTCCAAGCCGAAAGAGGAACCATCGGTAGAAGAACCAGTAACCCCGACTGAGCCTGTCGCAGGCGAAGTAACCGTTGAGACTGAAGTTACCAACGGTGGAGAAGTTTCCTTCGAGACTCCGGCAGCAGAAGGTTCTGAGCCGGTTGCAGACGCACCGGTCGAAATCAGTGCAGTCGTTCTCCCTGAGGGAACCACTGGTGAAGTAGCATTCGTCCCAGTCTCCGAACAGCCGGCACCGGCAGGAAAGGAAACCCAGACCAAGAAGGTCTTCGAGATTAACGTCCCGACCTACGAGAAAGGAAAGGCAGCAGTCGTTAAATTCACCATGACCGTTGCAGAGCTTGCAGCAGATGGAAAGACTGCAGCAGAAGTCGCACTCTGGCACTTCGACGAGGAGACCGGAGAATGGACTAAGCTCGTTACTTCCTACACCATCGTCGACGGCGTTGTCTACTTCGAAGCAATCACTTACGACTTCTCTCCGTTCGCAATCATCTATGAAGATGCAGTCGAACAGCCTGAGCAGCCAGTCGAAGAACCTGAAACCCCGGCATCCCCGGCACCGGTTCTTGGTGTACTCGCAGCTCTTGGTGCAGCAGTCGTCTTAAGAAGAAAATAAGGGAAGAATCCTTTGCGGGAAAGAAGCAAAGGAGTATGTCAGTGAACCACTGACTCATCCCTTTTCTTTTCGCAATCGCTTTTGAGCTTACGGTAAATGTGTGTGTTCTCTATCTTAGGACACATGAGAAAAAACCGCAGATAACGCGGTTTTTCCAAATAAAGCCGGAGCGTATCACACACATCAACAACCATTTCAGAAAAAAAGAAAGAGGCCGCGTGCCTCACCGGCTGGAGAGTATCTGATGCAAAACCTTTCAATTCGCGCGACGGTTTTCGTATCCTCTTAAGAGCTCATGAAAAACCAAAATCTCATCAAAGACAGGGGATTGCAATCTAAACGTCTTCGATGAAAATCCATCAAAGTAACTTAGTCATTTACTTCGATCCTACATACGGAGAAATCCGTAAACTTTGTATCAGATACACAGAAACCGGAAAAAAAGCACTCATTATGTTGCACATTCTGTCTGCCCGGTGAAATCCTCTTTTAGATTTATTTACGGTGATTGGGATTCTCTGTCTTTACTCATGAAACACGAGTAAGGCCCTAGTATCTTAATGAATTATCGAATACGGGAGGCGTTCATGTAAAAAAAAGAGGGGTGTGTGAGATTTTCAGTATCTCACCACAGATAGGGCATGATAAGCTGCAGCATGACAATCAGAATCAGCAGATAGGTAACCATTCCGCAGATTCTGTATGCACGTCTCTCATCCCACCCGACTTTTCTGCAGAAATGCCGCAGGGTTTCCCGAAGCATCTGCCCTCCGTCAAGACCGCCAAGCGGGAGTGCATTAAAGATTCCAAGCAGCAGGTTCAGCCAGGCACACCAGAACAGCAGATGTACAATACCCCAGTAACCGAAGAACGGTGCTCCAAGGATTGCCGGGTCCGGCGTGTCTGCAACGATAAAACTCAGGACATCTGTGCCCATCATCGAGGAAAGCGGAAGGACCAGGAAGGTCAGCACGGAACCGGCCAGCTCAGCAAATGACTGCGGGTGAGTCATGACATCAACTGCACTCATCAGGGCTTTCGGCTCCATAAAGGATATGCCAAGGTATCCTGCTTCACTGTCTGCACGGGTAATTGAGGACTGCAGGTCATCAGGGATTGCTGCAAGCGTGATGTCATAGGATTGTGCATCTCCTTTGTACTCGCCGGAGAGAGTAACGGTTTGTCCCGGTCTGGTATCAGCAAGAGCTGCGGTAATATCCTCAAGAGAATAGACGGCCATTCCGTCAATGTCTGTAACCACGAGTCCCGGCGGCACTCCTGCTTCTTCTGCAGGATATCCGGAGTATACGCCATATACATACGGGTGGTCTCCCGGGACGGCAAGCCCGAGAAGAACTGCCAGAAGCACCAGACAGAGAACACCAATAACTACATTATTTGTAACTCCTGCAGCAAACATCCGAAGTTTCGATCCGAGGCGGGCTTTTTCCACATCTTCTCCGTAGGATTCAACAAATGCTCCGATCGGGATGATCAGCGTCAGAAGACCGGTTGACTTCACCCGCATATTTTCCACACGGGAGATGATACCGTGTCCTGCCTCATGAATCACCATTGCAAAGACCAACGAAAACCAGACTGCAAAAGTGGACGGGACATAACTGTTTAACCCCGGAATCAGCAGAAGATCCTGCGGTGCAACAGGCTCGGTGGGAACAGTAAGTGTAAGCAGTCCTGAGATAACAAACATCACTGTTACCATAATGCCGCAGAGAACGGT
>JAFZFW010000011.1 GCA_017555685.1 Methanocorpusculum sp. | reverse complement strand
GACGGGGTAAACGGTTTCATATCCGTGTACTCCTGTCCGACACCGAGGAAGACCAGCGGCTTTCCGATGGTGTAGGCAATAGAGATGGCCGCTCCTCCTTTCGGGTCCATATCGACTTTTGTCAGGATAACTCCGTCAGTGGAGACGGTCTTTTCGAACTCTTCCGCACGGATGACTGCATCATTTCCGGCGACTGCTTCATCGACATAGAAGACTAAGTCCGGCTTCATGACACGCTTGATTTTGTCAAGCTGGTTCATGAGGTTGACTCTGTTGTGGAATCTTCCGGCAGAGTCGGCGAGGACAACATCGGTGTTGTGTGCTTTTGCGTAGTTTACGGTGTCGAAAAGGACAGCGGACGGGTCTGCTCCTTCCTGGTGGGCGATGAGTTTGACGCCTAAGCGGTCGCAGTGTACGCGAATCTGCTCGACAGCGCCTGCTCTAAACGTGTCGCCTGCTCCGACAACAACAGACAGCCCCTGGGACTGGAGAAGGGCGGCGATTTTTGCAACAGAGGTGGTTTTTCCGGTACCGTTTACACCGGTGAAGAGGATTTTGACCGGCTTCTCGTGAGTATTGATGTATTGGACGAGATCAAATCCGTCACCTAAGACATTCTCGATTGCGTGTTTGAGGGCTTCGGTTACTACCTTGTCTGCAGAGTCGAACATCTTGCGGTGTGTGCCGACGAGCTCTTTTTTCATGTGCTCGGTAATGGCTTCAGCAACCGGGTATGCAACGTCTGCTTCTAAGAGGACCATCTGCAGGTCAAAGAGTGTCTCTTCGATGTCTTTTTCGGAGAGGACAAACTCGCGGTCGACGACTAAGGTCTTTAAGCGGGAGAAGATGCTTGGACCGCGTGTCTCTTCCTCTTCGACGGCCGGCTCTGCTTTTACCGGCTCAGGCTTTGCCTGCGTGACTTCCGGAGCTGGTGCTGCGGACGGAGCGGCAGCGGTATTTTCTATTGGGGTTTCGGTTATCGGAGTTTCCGGTGCGGGCAGTTCTGCAGGAGACGGAGTTTCCTCCTTCTTTTTCTTGCCCAGACCGAGAACTCTTTTCAGTCCTTCAAACATTATGTATTTATTCGGCGGTCAGGCTATAAATTCCTCTCTATACTATCTCTATAGTATAGTCTGTCCAACTGCCGCAGGAAAAAAAAGAGATGGTTATGACCGCATTGCGCCGTCAACCGAGAGAATCTCTCCGGTGACGTAGCTTGCAAGGTCGGATGCTAAGAAGAGGAAGGCGTTTGCGATGTCTTCCGGCTCACCGATTCTTCTTAAAGGAATTGCCTGAATCATCGGGGCAATCATCTGCTCAGGAAGGGCTGCAACCATATCGGTCTTGGTAATTCCCGGAGCGACAGCGTTTACGCGGATGTTTGACGGGCCAAGCTCGCGGGCAAGGGAAATGGTCATGCCGTTTACGGCAAATTTACTTGCAGGGTAGGCGACTCCTCCCGGCTGTCCGGAGATGGAAACCATAGAACTGGTGTTTAAGATAACTCCTCCGCCCTGCTCACGCATAATCGGAACAACTGCACGGACTGCGACGCTGATTGCGTTAACGTTTAAGTTGATGACCTTCTCGAACTGACCGTCTTCATAGTTCTCGATTTTGGTGCTGTCGGAAACTCCGGCATTGTTTACGAGAATATCGATCTTCCCGTACATATCCTTGATTTTTGCGAATGCTGCACGGACTGCTTCTCCGCTGTTTAAGTCCGGCCAGTCACCGTCGACCTCCCATGCAGGGTTTTCGGCTTTGAGTGCATCAAGTGCTTTGTCGACACTTTCCTGACGCGAGCCGAAAAGGATGACCTTTGCCCCGTTTTCGAGGAATTTCTTTACTGTTGCCAGACCAATTCCGCGGGTACCTCCGGTCACAACCGCAACTTTTCCGGATAATAATTCAGTCATGAGTATATCTCCTAAATATTTCTCTATTAATCCCGAGGGGATATTAACCTATGGTTTAGAACAGGGTTGGGAGAACTGCTTCCGGGAAGAGGAGGAAGAGGCAGAGAATAATGACCGGCACATGAAGCATGTAGATAAGAAGGCTGTGGCGTCCGATGAAGCACAGCGGAGACAGTGCTTTGGGCATCTTTGGAATGCGGGAAAGCAGCATCCTCCGCTTTCCTTCAGGATAGAGAAGCTTTCCTGCAGCAACTCCGGCAAGCAGGACTCCGAACCAGGGGATAAGCGGTTCGTAATCAAGGGAGGTAAATCCGGTATATGGTATCCCGAGCGGAAGCAGCAGAAGTGAGCCTCCCGTATCCGGAAGGAAAACGGACAGCAGGATAATGCCTGCACCGACTGCGGCACAGATGTACCACTGCACGCTTCCGGAAAGGAAGGGGATGGCAAGTATTGTCCCGCATCCGATTAAATGCAGGATGCCGAATATGACACAGTTCTGCGGATACACAATCCATGTTACCACAGTGATGATGAACGCAAATACCAGCAGTTTTGCTCCCCGCTTCAGCGTACCGGCAGGTGTACGGTTTGCCAGAATCAGGGAAACTCCGGCAACAGCGATGAAAATCGCGGCTACCGGTTTTCCGGTGAATGCATACGGATCAAACAGAGGATAAATCCGGAAGAAGTAGAGGCAGTATGCGATGTGGTAGAGTACCATGAGGAGCAGTGCCGTCCCGCGGAGGGCATCAACTTCATAGTACCGTCCACTCATTTACTCAAGAACCTCACCGTCAATTGTTCTAAAGAACTCCTTTACCTTCGGCTGGGAGGCAAATTCCCGAAGAGAGAGTGTGCAGGCATAGCTTCCGGCGTTGGAGAACTCGATGTAGTCTCCGACAGCCATCTTCGGGAGTGTGATGTCGCGGGCAAAGACATCGAATCCTGAGCAGAGATTTCCGGTGATGGTGACGGTTTCGGTGTCTTTCGACTCGTTTAAGACGGTTATCCCGCACGGGTTTTCGCAGGAGATAAG
>JAFZFW010000118.1 GCA_017555685.1 Methanocorpusculum sp. | reverse complement strand
TTAACCAGATTTTTGTCGGGCAAATCTGTTTCTGGTTTGGGCTTGCGGCTTTGGTTCCGCTTCTCCCCGCTCTTCTGATTCGATGTACTCAGATTCCAATTCCGGAACCTGCAAAGCCTCTTGTGTGTATTTTTGCGGCTCCAATTTCTATTATCCTCGCGGGATATGTGCAGAGTTTTTCTTCGAATGGGGGAATTGTATCTGCACTTTTACTTGCAGAGACGTTTGTCTTGGTTTTGGTTTTGCTTCAGCTTCCAAAGCTTTTGAAGCTTCCATTTTATCCAAGTTATGCGGCATTTACTTTCCCGTTTGTTGTTACAGCGACTGCGTATTTATTTGGAATCCAGTCTCTGGTTGAGGCTGGTTTTATTTCTGCAGGATGGTACGTTGTGCCTGCTGTTGTTATTCTGTTTGCCGCAGTTCTTGTTGTGTATGTTTTCGTGCGGTATGTGCGAGAAGTGTGTAAGGCAGTCTCTATCTCCTAACAATCTGCGCAGAATCTGTTATGAGAAAGCAGCAGGTGAATCTATTTTTTAGTATACTTGTAATTAAAGATAAAAGAGATACAGCGCCTGAAAATGTCCGCGGAAAACCGCGGACATACGGGCGACAAAAATGTACCCGAGAGGGTGGGGTACATGCACAAATCCAATGGACTCCGTTTAAATGTACGGGGAGCGCAGTGGTTTGAGGAGAGTGCCCTCGTGCTTTCTGTGCTCGAGGTATGCTCTGTTGTTGTCGATCTTTGTCTTTGCGAGCTTCTCGACGAGTTCAAGTCCTGGCTTGACTCCGTCCATGGACTCTGCAACGATCCAGCCTGCATCGACTGCCTTCTGGAATGCTGCTTCTCCTGCCTTGGAGCGGACCATAACAGTGGACCATCCGTCTGGAGTTCCGACGGATCCGGTGGAGATATCTGCCATGTTTGCAACGTAGTCGAGACAGACGTGACATGCTGGCTGCTCGTACTTGTGGGTGACCTTGAGTGGGATCTCTGCGTGTGCACCGCGCTCGGTGTAAACAGTGAACTTACCCTTTCCAATGTCCATCTTAGTGACATTGTCGATCTTGGTTGCACAGTGGTCTTCGACCATCTGGTAGAGACCCTGGTACGGGAAGTTCTCCATACAGAAGATACCGATTGCAAGAGCAATCTTGTCTGGTACGTCACGGAGACCGATTGGGTACAGCTGTGCCTTTCTGACTGCCTGGATCTGACACGGGGTGCCGACGATACCAATCTTGTCAAGACCGTAGCTGCGGGTTGCCTCTTTAATGAGAGACATGTTCGGGGAAATCGAGTACTTGGTTCCGCGTGCTGCGAGAAGTTCCTCGATAGTGGTTGCGATCATCGGCTCCGGCTTGTACGGCTCTGCTCCTGGTCCAGCGACGATTGCTCCGTCAATGATGCCTGCTTCGAGTGCGTATGCAAACATCGAGGTGACGATTCCTCCATCCTGAGCCTTGCCGAGAATGTCTCCACAGGCGGACTTTGCCTTGTAGACTGCCTTGTATTCTCCAAGATATTCAGACATTTTTTTATCCTCCGAACCTTATGGTTTCATAACCTCGCCGATGAGTTCGGTAATTGATTCGTACTGTCCGCAGACGTCGAAGCTGAAGAAGCTTCTCGGACACTGGGCGTAGCATGCTCCGCACTTGATACAGAGGTCACGCTCGACCTGCGGCTTGCCGTACTGCATAGTGATTGCACGGACGGTACATGCTGCTGCACAGCTTCCACAGCCCATACAGAGGCCCTGGTTGATGACACCGGTCATCAGGTCGCAGCCACATGCTTCGGTTCCTGCTGCTGCAAGGTTCATTAACGGAGTAAGGTATGCGGTTGCAAGTGCCTTCTGCTCGTCGTTTCCTTTGAGTAACAGGTATGCCATTAAACAGACGTTTCTAATCTGCTGCGGGGTTGGTGCACATGCCGGGATGTAAACATCGACCTTGATAAGGTCTCCGATTGGGACGAAGCCCTCGTGCTGCGGCTGGTTCTGCTGACCACCGCGGCAGAAACGGGTAGTGTTTCCGTAGCAGGCGCATCCGCCAAGAGCAACAACAATCTTTGCTCTCTCGCGGGTTTCTAAAATCTCTTCCATAGAGCACTCGTCGTTAATACAGACAGAACCCTCAACTAATGCGACATCCATCTCCGGGATGTGACGTACATCAGCAAGAGTCAGACAGTAGACGAGATCTGCGTATTTATCGAGGATTGTGAGTAATCCTTCGTAGTTGTCTGCAAGGGACACGAGACATCCGGTACATCCGCTCATGTGAACGTGTCCTACAGTAATCTTGTCAGCCACTGGCTTCTCCTCCTTAGGTTTTTGAATAATATGCTTTTGTTCGACCGGTTCGACTTTGTCTTCTGCCGGCTTTGCAGCTGGTGCTTCGGCTTTCACTTCTGCGGCTGGCTGCTCAACTGGCTTTTCGACAATTTTGTCAGCTGGTTTTGCACCAGGCTTTGCGTCCTGTTTTCCCTCGCTGACACTCTCTTTACCGAACAGTAAGCTTTTGAGTTTATCTAATAATCCCATTGTTTAAGCTCCTATTTCCTGTAAAATGACAGATACAGTTTTGGGAACGGCTCCTTCGACCTCCGGGCTCAGTTCGAGAATAAAGTCCTCAGAGTCCGGAGCTGGAATACACGCGGGCTGGCACCCAATGATAACAATGTCCATTTTTCCTTTCAGTCTACCGATTGGATCGAGCAGGTTTCCGGAATGGGCGTCCATGTAACGCTCTTCCCTGCCTTCCGGCAGAAGGTCGGCTGGGATTTTCGTCACGTCTCCGGGTTTACCCCCGAAGTCCATGCAGTCTACGATAATCAATTTCTTAGTTACCTCTGGCTCCAGCATGGAAAAGATGAGGTGAGGGCCTCCAAGGCCGACATCCATTGCTTTTACATTGTCTGGGAGTTCGTGGTCAGCTAAAGCTCTGATTACTGCAGGTCCAAATCCGTCATCACCAAAGAGTTCGTTACCGACTCCGGCAATTATTATTTCTGGGAATAGGCCATCCATTGTATATTATTTACTCAAGGAGCTTCTGTGCAACAAGCTTGTTGTCTTCATCCAGTACAATCATGTGGGTTGCACAGGAGACACACGGGTCGTATGCACGGACAATAACTTCTGCGAGCTCCCATGGTGCGCCAGTGAGTGCACGGCTGCAGGTTGGGAAGTTCCAGGTGGTCGGGACGAGCATGGAGAACCACTCGACTTTGCCGTTGCGGACCTTTGCAAGGTGAACGTCTGCGCCACGTGGTGCTTCGTTGGATGCCCATCCGATAGAACCGTCACCCTGCGGAATGACGTCTGCGACGGTGGATCCGCTGGTGTTGAGTGCGTCGACTGCCTCGATCATCTTGTAGACGGAATCCATGTACTCCATCTCGCGAGCGATGTTTAAGCCGATTGCGCCCTTACGGTCGTAGTTCTT
>JAFZFW010000117.1 GCA_017555685.1 Methanocorpusculum sp. | reverse complement strand
TTTTCCGGAAAACATCATCAACACTGCAGTGCAGTGTTTGGGAGTAAAAAAAGCGGGGTTTATTCCCCGATGAATTTTTTAATTTCGGCGTAGAGGAATTCGTTTACCTTTTCGATTTCTTCCTTCTTTCCGCGGAAGGCTAAGAGTTCGCGCTCGTCGTTTACCATGTTGGCGAAGTTGAGCGGTCTGGTGACAGACACTAAATCAACATCGAACTTCATTGCGGCGTCGCGGATTGCTGCTCTCGGAGTTCCCGGCGGAATGACTAAATCGAATTCGTCTTCAATATTTTCCGTCATGATTACTTCCCAATCTTTTGTCTCTTCGCCATAATACACTTTCCGCCACGAACACCGCCGATCGGGCACTTCGGGTGTCCGATACTGTTCATACAGCGTCCCATAAGGGCAGAGCCGCGGGCAAGACCGTCGTCGACGAAGACTAAGTGGTTGACCGGCTCGTCATAGAGTCCGCGCTTGGTGACTCCGTCTAAGATGTACTGCGGTTTGTTTCCGGAGATGATTGCACGTCCGGTAAATCCGATGGAGCTGTTTGGCGGCAGCAGGTTTCTTTCGGCACAGAGGTCGATGATCTGCAGGGCGATATCTGCACAGACGCGGTCAATGACTTCCTTGATGACTGCTTTCTTCTCGTTCTTTGCCATCTCGGCACCGATTGCCTCAAGCTCCGGGATTCTGTCGCCGTTGACACCTGCGTCAACACCGATTAAGAAGATGCCGGATTCTTTGGCAACGTCTGCACAGACCGGAACTTTACCGAAGCGGGTTCTGTCAGCCGGAACTTCGCAGACTTCGATAATGGAGAGACAGCGGTCGATGTACGGCTGGGCTTTCTTTGTTGCACGGGTGGATGCCGGTGCGCAGTGCTCGCCGAATAAGTCGAGTGCAGTTCCCTTCTTTTTGTCGACAAGTCCGGTTCCCCTGATGATTGCATCAGGAATTGCTCCTGCAAGACCGCAGAAGTTTCCGATTGTCTTGGCGAACGGGGATTCTGCGTTCGGGTCGACGTCGCTGGTGATTCTTCCGTCAAGGGTGGTTCCGAAGTCCATCGAGATGCACGGGTTTCTGAAATCAACCGGTGTCCACTTGGCACCTTCCTTGATTCCTGCCATGGCGAGTTCTCCTTCCATCTCGTTTGCAACCATCTCAACTCCGGTCGTTCCGGACGGCGGAGTAACGCCGGCGACTGCTCCGGTGAAGACTAAGCGGTCGGCAAAGCTGTGCGGGCGCAGCTTCGGCGGCAGGCTTCCGATTCCCATCGGCGGCGTCATCTTCTTTGGCGGGACGCCTGCTAAGAGACAGCCGTCTGCTAATGCTTTGATGAACTCTCCGACCTGATCAGGGGAGTCCATTGCTGCAACGACTCCGGTACTTCTGACAACGAAGTCGAGGTCGTCTTTAATGCTTAAGTCTGCTTCCTTGTGGCATCTGACCAGGGTGTCGCGGACAAGCTCGGTGACGGATTCGCGGGTGAGTTCGGTTCCGTCAAGCGTTGCACCAAAGACCGTCTCTCCCGGCTTTGGCGGTCTGACGTCACGGCTCATCGAGACGGTCTTTCCAAGGACGTAGGACTGTCCGGTTGCGAGGTCTGTTCCGGTTAAGATGCATTTGGTGGTGGTATTTCCCATCTCAACGGATGCGACGATGAAGTATGGCTTTGATTTGTATTCCGGAACCTGCATTCCGGCCCCATGTCCTGTTGAAGGCGGCGCTACGCTTTCAACAACCCATGGTTTCTTCGAGGTAAAGCGATCAAAAAAACCTGCCGACATAATAATAGAAATTATCTCGTGCGGGTGTAAAAAAGGTTTCTGTTTAAAAAATGGTGTTTGGTTATTCCATTTCTGCGAAGACCAGTTCATAGATCCAGTCTTCGAGCATCTTACAGGACGGGACATCACATTCTTCGGTGCAGGCAACGCACGGGAGGAGTGCTTCTCCTGCCATGAAGAGCATCGGGTCGATTTTCTTCTGCGTTTTCACCCACTTGACTATGTAGGTGTTTCCCTTGAATGCCTGGCGGGCAATTTTTCCTTCATCTTCGAGATATTTTAAGATGCGGGAGCAGGTGCGGCTGTCGGTTCCAAGTTCTTTCCACAGCTCGCTCTGGACAATGCCGTCAGGGTGGCTTTTGATGAGTGCCAGTGCCTGTTCTGCTTTCTGCACTAATTCGTCTGTGCTGGATGTCATGAATGAATTTAGTTGAGCGGTGCGATGCTCAGGATGTTGTTTCCGCGGATGACGACGGTTCCGAGGTTTCTTCTGCCTTTTGCAGTGATTTCAACGGCATCTTCGAGGTGGAGGTTGAGATATTCGTCCATTGCGACGAGCAGTCCCTCGAATTTGCATCCTTCGTCTTTAATCTCAACAACAATGTTAGAGTCAACAAGGGAATTGACTTTCTTTATTGGGAGAACGATACCAGATACCATATCTCTATAGGTTTGGTTTGTGGACTAATTAATGTGCTTATTTGATTCCGCGGGAGTTCTTTGTTGTACTCTTTGGCGGGAAAATGCAGGTTTGCTGTTCTGAGTGATTTGAGTAAAAGAATAAAAACAGTGCGAGGGATGGGATTCGAACCCAAGAACTCCTATGAGACTAGCCCCTCAAGCTAGCGCCGTTGACCTGGCTTGGCTACCCTCGCCTTATGACCTATACATATTAGACACGGTAGAATATAAATCCTCCGATATGATTTTGGGTTTCTGCGGTTTTGGGGCAATGCATTTATCTTCTTCTGTCTCACACGTTTAGGTAATGTGGCAGCGGATTCTTGAGCTCTTTTCTGATTCTCCGTCTCAGCAGAAGGTCGTACGCTTCCTTTTGGAGAATGGATTCGGGATTTCCCGCGAAGGAAAGGTTGTGGTGAATGATATTGAAATAACAGCCTCGGCTCTTTCGCGCGCGGTAAAAGTTGACCGGCGTGTTGTGGATACTACTATCAAGCGCATCCGTGAGTTTTCCGAGCTCGAGCCGATTTTTACCCGCCTGCGGGTGACTCCGGATTTTACTGACGTTGCCAAATATCTGGGGCTTTCGGTGATTACGATTCTGCCGAAGAATGCAGGTGACAAAAATATCGTATCATCTGCGGTGGCTGTCCTGGCGGAGTATGACCTGCCGCTCAGACAGATTTTCGTCACCGATCCCTACGCAGTGGAAAATCCGCGGCTTGTTATCATCATCGACGGACAGCTTCCAGCCGAAGCACTGCAGAAACTCAAGAGCCTGCCTGCGGTCGATTCAATTATTCTCTGAATCGATAGCGTATCTTTTTTTTTCAAAATAGCTCGACAGTATGGTTTTTTCTGCTCGTTTGAATCCTACTGTAGTAGGATATGAGATTTAATCTATGATAAAATCTTCCTTTATCTTTCTTTGGAGAACGGAAGGAGGATTTTCCGCCCGCTTTTTTCATCTCTCAAAAACAGCACTTTCATTCCTATTTTTGAAGGATTGAAAGACAAATCTGTCTTCCATCAATCATCAGCAGAAAAAATACCTCTAAATTTCTGCATATTCCGGCAAATTTTGAAATGTCATAATTTTTCTTTACATCCTCCTACAGTAGGATTAAGACGGGTTCTTTCTTGTCTTACTCGGAGTTCATCTATGAATGAAACAGCAAAAAATGAAATGCGGAACTATCTGTCCGCTGCAGGCTTTTTTGTGCTTGCTCTGTCATCCCTAATTGTATCCGCAGATTTTTTCATCAAACTAACCAGTGATTGTTTCCAGACAGCAGATGGTATCCTCAATGTTCTGCTCCTGTTAATTGGTGTTCTTCTTGCAGTTCTTGGAAAACGTGATTTAACTGCCATCAGTTTCCTGATGTTTGGTTCGATTAGAATCCTGATGTTTTCAGTAACTACTAGCATGACATCAGGTCCACAGTCAGAAGTATTCTTTGTTTGTGCCATTCTGCTGAGTTTCCTCATTCTTCTGGCACTTATTCTGCTGACCGCAAAAGACAAGGCAAAGTATCCGCTTTCGCTCCTTATCGGCTTAGAAGGAATTTTCAATCTTGTATGGTTCA
>JAFZFW010000116.1 GCA_017555685.1 Methanocorpusculum sp. | reverse complement strand
GCAAACGAGTATCTTGAAGATTCCAATGTTCCAGTCATCGTCAAGATTCTGCCGTTCATTGGTGGTGGAATTGTTCTTGCCGGCGCAATTGTTGGAATTGTCTTCCTTATCCGCCGCAGAAGAAACAACAGCTGGGACGAGTTAGGATAACCCGTCCAAAAGACACCTTTCTTTTTTTAAAACAGTTACCGGAATAATTCGTCCATATATTCAACCGAGCGCGCTTCTGCCTCTTCTTTGGTAAAGACAGTAATTACATCATCCGGCATGATGATGACATCACCGCTTGGAATGATTAGTTTGCCTCCTCTCCGGATGGCTATATAGAGCATATCTTTAACACCGGAGACTTCGCGGACGGTTTTATTCACGCCTTTTGCTCCGTCTGCTACCGTAATCTCGAAGATAGTTCCCCCTTCAATTGCTGCCAGGAGCTGTGTATCCGGATTTTCTGCCCAGAGGAACAGACTGCGGGCGACAATCTCGTCCGGATTTTCACTGATGCGGACACCGACTTCCTTGAAAAGGTCTGCATGCTCTTTCTGGTTGACGATTGAGACCAGCGTCTTTACTTCATATTTTTTCGCCAGCCAGCAGGCCATTAAGTTCAGCGCATCATCGCTTGTGGTTGCAACAAGTGCATCTGCGCGGTCAATGCCTGCATCCTCCAGCGTATTTTTATCGGTTGCGTTTCCGGAGACGGCAAGCAGATCATATTCCTCTAAGATATCTGCGCACTTTTCTTCATCACGGTCGATGACTACAACACTGTGTCCTTCCTCTGCGGCAAGTCCGGCAAGAGATCTGCCGATTCCTCCGAGGCCAACGACAATCAGATACATAAACAATAGTATGCTTGCCGGAGGTATTAATATCTGCTTGCCGCAAATAGTAGTTACTCATGTGGATATGCGGAATTGATGAGGCAGGAAAAGGGCCGGTCTTGGGTCCTATGGTGGCAGCTGGCGTTCTGGTGTCAGAGGATGATGACCTGTCTTCTCTGGGGATTAAAGATTCCAAACAGCTTTCGGCCAAAAAGCGTGAAGGGATTTTTGCAGAGATTTGCGCATCCTATAAGACAGCGGTAGTGGTAAAGACGCCTGCAGAGATTGATGCCCGCGACTGTACGATGAATCAGTTCACAGTTCTCTGCCACGCAGAAGTTCTTCAGGCGCTAAAGCCTGGTCGGGTTTATCTTGATGCCTGCGATGTAAATGCCGAGCGCTTCGGGGCAAATGTTTTGTCCGCTTCCGGGATTTCTGCAGAGGTGGTCTCCGAACACAAAGCAGATGCCCGCTACACTGTTGTTGGGGCTGCAAGCATTGTCGCGAAGGTTACCCGCGACAGAATCATCGATGAGCTGAAAGCAGAGTTCGGAGAGATTGGAAGCGGATATCCGTCGGATGCAAAAACGGTTGCGTTTTTGACTGACTATATCAAAAAGCACGGAACTGCTCCTTCGTGTGCCCGGAAGAGCTGGCAGACGGTGTCGGATATTCTGGAAAAGTCTGCACAGAAGAATCTGTTCGATTTTTAAAAAAGAGAACCTCAAAAATTATTTTTTGAGGTATGCGTATGCGGAAAGCAGTGCTTTAACGCCTTCGCCAACCGAGGATGCAATCTGTTTTGCTTTGATGGATGTGGCGTCTCCTGCCGCGAAGAATCCCGGAACATTAGTCTCGCAGTTTTCGTTGACGATGATTTCCTTTTCTTCGTTCATGTCAACAAGGCCTTCGAACATCATCGTGTTCGGGTTCAGACCGATTCCAAGGAAGACACCTTCTACCGGAATCTTTTCGATTCCTGATTTGAAAATCCTGGTGATTCCTCCTCCGAGTTTTTTGAGTGCGATTCCTTCGACAAACTCTCCGCCGTAAATCTCTTCGATTTCATATCCGGTGTGGAAGATAACGTTCTTCTTTGTCTTTAAGCGGTTTAAGAGAATTTCATCTCCTTTAACTTTGCTTCTGACAATCATGTGGACTTCGGATGCGATGTCTGCGAGTTCAAGAGCCATGTCAAGCGCAGTGTTTCCGCCTCCGATAACTGCAACAGCCTTTCCTTTGTAGAGCGGGCCGTCACAGGTGGTACATACAGCGACTCCTTTTCCAAAGTAGTCTGCCTCTCCTTTTGCGCCGGAGAAGCGCGGGATTCTGCCGGTTGCAGCGATTACTGCTTTTGCGGTTACTTTGTTTCCGTTGAGCGTCTCAATCTCAAAGATGCCGCCTTTCCTGACGATGGAGATTCCCACATCCTCTAAGAATTCAACGCCGGTGGATTTTGCGTGCTCGGCAATTTTTCCCATCAGGACATCACCCGGGACGTCCGGAATTCCCGGGTAGTTCTCGATGGTCTTGCTCTGGTTAACCATACCGCCGATGGCCCCGCCAATAACAATAGTATCAAGCTCTTTGCGTCCTGCATAGAGTGCGGCAGGAAGTCCTGCGGCACCTGCGCCGATGATTGCTAATTCACGGTCTGCTTGAATTGGTGCCTCTTTTACGATGCTGCTTTCATCCAGTAAGAGGTTCTGGAGCTTCATTAAGTCGTCTCCGATAACAATCTCACTTCCGTCAACGATGATTACCGGCACCCCGCGCTGACCGGAGAGGTCAATCATCTTTTTGGCGTTTGCACTGTCGCTTACGTCATAATTCGTATATTCGATATTGTGTTTTGCAAAGAATGTTTTCACGTTCTTACAGTGCGGGCAGTCCGGCAGAGAATAAATCTCGACAGTATGTGGCATACTATAACTATCAGTGTTCGAACCTATTAAGATGTCGGGTTCGGGAAAAAAAGATTAGTTGTATTTTTTGATTTTGATTTCCGGCTTTGCTTTGATGGATTCATCAATCTCAATCGGAGAAAGGTTCTCAATCTTTCTGATACCGATTCCGTGAACAGAAAGGTTTCCGGCGATTGCATATTTCTTTACCACCATGCCGACTGCTTCGATGTTGTCACCGACAGAGATGGTCTCCTCAAGCGGCATCGAACGGAAGACGACAAGCGCTCCGGAGCCGTCGAAAATCTGGTACTTCGGGCGTCCCATGAATTTTCCTTTGACGCTCTGCACAACACCTTCAACTCTGACTGCCTTTCCCTGCATGTTGAGGTTGATGTTTTTAATCTTCATCGGTTTTGCTTCCGCTTCATATTCCGGCAGGAGTTTGATGTACTGACCGCCAAGACTGTAACTGCTGACAGCGGGGATGATTAAGAGACACAGACACAGCGGAAGTCCCCAGTAGAGGTAGCTGAAGTCGTTGGTTAAGAAGAAAGACCACACAAACAGCATTACAAAGAAGACAAATACAATGAGTACTGCCGGTGACAGATGAATTTTTACACCTTTGATTTTCATTTTCTCGTAATATATCTAAATGAATCCAATTGGATAAATATTTGCCGACCTTGAGGTTTGCTTAGAGTGACCGCTTCACATACCGATGCAGCATGACGCCGTCTGCATCGATGCGTTCTCCGCCGTTCATATACAGTTCGAATCCTAAGTGATAGATGATTAAATCACAGTTCATCTTTTTTGCTAAATCAATCAGTGCCGGGACGATTTCCACACCCGGGCGGATTGCATAGATTACGTCTGTTCCTTCATAGAGGCTGTAGTCCGGCTCCACACAGTCGTCGACGACTGCCGGGACATCGGTGTCATAGGTATGTACATCAGTACAGAGTACCGGGATGCCTGCTTCAATCAGAATTTTTGCTGCAATTGTTTTTCCGCCGAATCCGACCTCCACAGCAGAGGTATAGTGGTCTTTTATGTAGGTCCCGACGGCTGTTTCGATATGGTATCTCATGAGAACTCGTTAAGGTACATTTATGTCCCTTTGCAGAGAAAATATCTATCGATTATGGGGGTACATATTTTCTGGGATTCGCGAGTCCCTATCGGACTCTCGCGTCCGGTCTCCGAAGAGCTTTCCGCTGTTTTGGATACGCCGGTTTCACGGATAGATAACGCTATCTTCCCCCTCGAAGGATACGATCCGGCACGCTGTCAGTATGACGCGGTAAAGATTTTAACCAAACTCGATATGTTCCGCAGACGCCGTCCTGATATTTTTAAACCGCAGGATATGGATATAGACTTTTTCAACCGGTATAATCATGTGTTTGAAAAAGTCCTGCTGATAACACCGGGAGATTTGTTTGCCCCGAGGATGAGTTTTGTCTACGGTCTTGCACACTTAAAGCTCGGTGTTGCTGTGGTCTCTGCTCACCGGCTGACGAATGAATACTATGGGCGTCATCCGGATGATGATGCTCTTATTGACCGGCTGGTTACTGAAGGGGCACATGAAATCGCTCATTTATATGGTCTTGAGCACTGTGACAATCCGGCCTGTATTATGTACTGCCCGAACAATCTGGATGATCTTGACCGGAAACGCAAGTATTTCTGCGGCAGATGCCGCATGACGCTTGCCTCCCGTATCAGAGGAGGATTTGAGTGTTGATTCCCTGGGTGACGGTATGGGGTTTCGGTGCGGATATCAGCGTCCGCGGCGAGTCGCTGTTCGTGCGCGGAAAAGGTATGCGGGAAGCAGAGCGCTATGCGTTGTCTGATGTTTCGCATCTGCTGATTGCAGGAGATAATCTTCTGCATACTTCTGTCATTTCGCAGTGTTCGAAGCGGGAGATTCCTGTCTCTTTCTTTGATATTCACGGAAAGCCGGAAGGTTCGCTTTTCCGCTCCGAAAAGCCGCGTCTTTCCTCCGCGCAGGATG
>JAFZFW010000115.1 GCA_017555685.1 Methanocorpusculum sp. | reverse complement strand
TCCGCCTCCTGCCAAGCCGTGCCCAGTCAACCGTGTGACTCTTCTCGAACCGGTTCCAGAACCTCATGTGTGAATAATAATATGCAAAGGGAAATATTAGCAGTTTTGCATCTTTTATCCCTATTCTGGAAGGATATATGTCATCTCCCAATCATATTTGAGAGAGGGATTCGTGGATATCCTATTTTTATTTGTCACAGTTGTTGTGGAAGATATACTATAATTCGTGGCGAAGATTCGCGGACAGCAATACAATACCGCAGCAAAACGGAAAATCCACGCCTGCTGATACCAAACTTGATACATACCAAACGCGAATAGATATCTACGTATTGGGTATGACAGCAGAGATTCTTGTAAGCATTGGAATGGCATTTCTCTGGGCGTTCTGGATTATGATTCCGGCCTACATTCCAAACCCGGCCGCAGCCCTTGTCGGCGGCGGGACTCCGATTGATTTTGGAAAATGTGCCAAAGACGGACGCCGTATCTTCGGCGACGGAAAGACCTGGCGCGGATTAATTGGCGGTATCTTCGTTGGTATCATCTTCGGTGCCGCACAGATGTACCTTGCATCCTACTTCCACTGGGACTTCCTTCCGGAGCACACCTGGGTTACTGTCATCTCCCTTGCGACCGGCGCACTCTTAGGTGATGTCACCAAGAGCTACTTCAAGCGCCGGCTTGGCAAAGACCGCGGAGCAAAATGGCCGCTTGCAGACATGTATGACATGGTTGCAGGCTCGCTTATCCTGATGGTAATCGCCCTCGCCCTGACAGGAGGACTTGGCTGGTTTGACCAGTTCGGAGACCTCTTCTTCGGTGTTCTGGTCTTTATCGCCATTATGATTATCTCCCCGGTCCTGCACCGCGGAGCGAATATTATTGGTTACATGCTTGGATTAAAGGACAGACCATGGTAAACAGAATCTTAGATTTATTAATTCAGTACAAGGCAGTCGAATTCGGAGACTTCACGCTTGCATCCGGTGCAAAGAGCAAGTACTACATCGATGTAAAGACAGCTATCATGCAGCCGGAACTGCTCTCTGAGATTGCCGCTGAAGTTGCTGCAAAGTATGACTTCGATGTTGTCGCAGGCGTTGCAGTCGGCGGAGTTCCGCTTGCAACCGCAGTATCCCTTGCCGCAAAGAAGCCGTGTGCAATCATCCGCGCGCAGGCAAAAGACCACGGAAAGGCACAGATGGTTATTGGAACCGTCAAAGACAAGCGTGTGCTCTTAATCGAAGATGTAACCACCTCCGGCGGTTCTTCAAAGTACGGCGTTGACGAGCTGAAAAAGGAAGGAGCAATCATTGAATCGGTCGTAACCGTCGTCGACCGTGAAGGCGGAGCAGCTGAACTCTTAGGAAAAGAAGGTGTTACTCTGCACCCGCTGGTTCGGGCATCCGAACTCCTCAACTAACTTTTTTTGAGATATTATTATCTCGTCTCATGACCTATCATATAGGACTATGCATAAGGAAGAATTATTAGAGCTCCATCAGATATTTTACGATATCAAGGAATACTATGGTGCCTTAAATTCCGACCTGAAGTTCCCGGAGTACACGGCATTAAAAATCACCCCGGATCAGGTGAACAGAAGCAAGCTCGAGCACAAATACGCTATCTTTGTCTTAGGCTCTGAGATTGCCGCAGCAATGAAAGAAATCGAGACCATCTCTTCCCGTGGAATCCCGGCACGCATGCGTGACCTCGCAGAGCGTACCTTAAAAGAGATGGAATCCGAACACAAGAACTAATTCTATATCCGGGCTTTCGCCCCTCTTTTTTTTGTATTTCCTGCATCATACTAAATAGAGTGAAGTACAACGCATCTCTGCCTCGGCACGACCAAAATAGCCGGGAAAAAGTCATCCTTGTTTGAGGATGACTCAAACCTCCTTTATCATTTCTCTTTTGGAGATACTTAATTATCAATAACAGTCTAACAATTACTTAATGTGAGATGCAGTCATGCACCACATCTCTGAGGCTGTCCAATGAGTATTGGATTTCCAAAGGGAATTCTCTATACAGTGCCGCAGTAGTTTGGTCGCTACGTTTACCGGCACTTCTCTCTTCTTTCGATTATTGAAGTTCAAGCCGCATATTGATGTGCGGAATGCCGTCTTCTAAGAACTCGTCTGAGACCTGCACGAATCCAAGCTTCTCATAGAGCCCCCGTGCGTAGACCTGTGCTTCGAGCATGACTGCTTCTGCCCCGAACTTCTCGCGTGCGATGCGTACTCCTTCTGCAAGAATTTTGCTTCCAAGTCCCATGCGGCGGCGGACGGAAACGACTCTTCCGACAGCAGGCGTCTCGAACGAGACTCCGCGGTCAAGCACTCGTGCGTATGCAAGAATTTCTCCATCCTCCGCGAACCAGAGATGCCAGGCATCCAAATCTTTCCCGTCAATCTCGGCAAACGGACAGTTCTGCTCAACGATAAACACCGCCTCGCGGAGTCGCAGAATTGCATACAGCTCTGCTGTCGTCAGTTCAGAGAAATGCTTGACACAAAGCTGCATAAAAAAAAAAGTTAGTTGTTTTCTTCGTACTTCTTCAGCTCACGGTCGCGGAGTTCGCCGCGCTTGATTTTACCGGAGAAGGACTTTGGAAGCTCTGCCACGAACTCGATTGCACGCGGATATTTGTATGGTGCAGTCGTGGACTTGACGTGGTTCTGAATCTCCTTAATCAGTCTCTCGGACGGCTGGTATCCGTCGTGTAAGACGATAAAGGCCTTGATAATCATACCGCGGAGATCGTCAGGGCTGCCGACGACCGCAGACTCCTTGACTGCCGGGTGCTCGAGTAATGCGGACTCGACCTCGAACGGAGAGATTCTGTATCCGGAAGACTTGATAACATCATCATTTCTTCCCACGAACCAGAAGTACCCGTCCTCATCCTTGCGTGCCTTGTCACCGGTGTAGTACCAGCCGTTGACAAACATGGCGGCGTTCTCTTCTGGGTTGTCTAAGTATTCGCGGATAAGTCCTGCCGGTCTCGGGTTTAAGGAGATAGCAATTCTGCCAATCTCGCCCTGCGGAACTTCGTTGCCGTCGTCATCGTGGAGCTGGATGTGCCATCCCGGAACCGGCTTGCCCATGGAACCCTGACGGACTTCCATGCCCGGCATCGTTGCAAGACAGCAGCAGGTCTCGGTCTGACCGTATCCTTCGCGGATAGTGATTCCGGTACCTTCCTTCCAGATACGGATGACTTCCGGATTCAGCGGCTCGCCGGCGCTCGTACAGGTACGAAGCTCCGAGAAGGAGAACTTCTTTAAGTCTGCGATGATGAGCATACGGTAGAT
>JAFZFW010000114.1 GCA_017555685.1 Methanocorpusculum sp. | reverse complement strand
TCCCATCATAACAGAAGATGCACCTGCAACGAATGCCTTTGCGACATCACCGGAGTACTTGATACCTCCGTCAGCAATTACCGGAACTCCGCACGGGGTTGCAATGTCTGCAACGTTGGCGATAGCAGAAATCTGCGGAACACCGACACCTGCGACAATACGGGTGGTACAGATAGAACCTGGGCCAATACCGACTTTGATACCGTCTGCGAAGTCTGCGAGGACCTCTCCTGCTTTTGCGGTAGCAATGTTTCCGACGACAACATCACAGGATAAGGTTTCCTTCATGGTCTTTGCGCCGTTTACCACATTCATGTTGTGGCCGTGTGCACAGTCGACAACGATTGCGTCAACGCCTGCGTCTGCGAGCATCTCTGCACGGCGGAGGTCGAACGGACCAACGGATGCTGCAACACGAAGCTTTCCGTTCTTGTCGCGGTTTGCCTGCGGGTACTGCTGTTTCTCGAGCAGATCCTGCATGGTAATGATACCGACAAGCTTCTTCTTGTCATCGACGACCGGAAGTCTTTCGACCTTCTTGGTGTACATGACATTGATTGCTTCGTCTGCGGTAATGTCTTCGCGGACAGCAATCGGTCTCTTGGTCATGATTGCCTCGACCGGCTCTGCGCCCATCTTGTTGATGACACCACGGACATCACGGCGGGAGACAATACCGACAAGCTTGCCCTTTGCGCCGACAACCGGGACACCACCGATTGAGTATCTCTCCATTAAGTTTGCAACAAAGGAGATAGTGGTGTCAGGGGAGACGTAGCGTACGTCCGGTTCGATGACATTGTCTGCGGCTTTTACCTGACGGACGAACTCGACTTCCTGCTCAGGGGAGCAGTTTCTGTGGAGAACGCCAATTCCTCCGGCGCGAGCCATGGCAATAGCCATCTCTGCTTCCGTTACGGTATCCATTGCTGCACTGACCAGCGGAGTGATTAACGGAATGTTCTTGGTGAAGACGGATTTCACGTCTACAGTGTTTGGTTCGACCCAGGACTCTGCCGGTTCGATGAGGACATCGTCAAAGGTGTAGGAGGTTTCAACTTTGAATTTGTCTGCGAACATTTTAATGTACCAGTTCGATTGCTTTTCTGACAAGCTCTTCTTTAACCACGGTGGTTCTGTCGCCGCCGCAGACCATTCCGCGGACACCGATGATTTCCGGATTAATCTGTTTTAAGACCGGGATGTCTTCAAACTTGAGAGAGCCTGCAAGGGCAGTGCCAAGTCCTAAGGAACGGTTTAATTCGGTGAACTTGGTTAAGGTTTCTGCATCCATGAACTCGAAGGTGCTCTTTCCGTCCTTCATTCCGGTATCAATCATGGAAAAGTCTGCACCTGCTGCTGCTGCGAGCGGGGAGATGTCGAACGGACTGATAGTTCCTAAGCGTTCATAGTCAGAGTAGCCTGCGATAACAACGGTCTTTTCCGGGAATGGTTCCTTAACAGCACGGACAACTGCTTCGATAACTTCTTTTGCAGCGTCTTTGTCTTTGAACATGAGACCAATCTTGACAAAATCAGCACCTGCACATGCAGCACCGTATGCAGCAAGAGCAGCGTTTCCTGGAGTCGGGTTGTAGTCACCAATAGCTGCGGAAACAGGCTTTTCACCTGCCATCTTCTTAATTTCGCGGATTACCCACGGAAAATTAGCTCCAAGCGACCCTTCAGCCGGGCGCTTGACGTCGATGATGTCAGCATCAAGGCAGAATTTTGCCTCATCTATAGAGCTTGGGCTGACTAATAATTTCATGTATATTATGTGGTGTTTGTTCTTAATATGTATTACCTATGGCAGGAGGGAAAACAGAGAAAAAAGTATTATGGGTAGAGGACAGCTCCGTGGTTCTGTCCTTTGGTTAAGAGAACTTCTGCAGTGTCTCCTAAGGCTTCCTGCATCTCTTTGACAACGGAAGTATCGCGGACGTCGTAGACACCAAAGAGCGTCGGACCAAGCGAGCTTAAACCGACACCCGGGATTCCTGCCTCTTTCATGGTGTTCATGGTACGGGTTACCTCCGGCGGCTGGAGTTTGAACTCTACTTTGTTGAAGGCAATCTCCTGGATGCGGTTGATACAGGCAGAGAATCCTTCCAGGTCGTGCTCGATTAAGAACGGGACGAGGTTCATGAAGATGATGTGCGATAAGAGTTTGACTTCATCTTTCGGGAGCGGACAGTAGGTCTGGAAGATATCAATCTCTTCTCTGCCGCAGAAGTATGCGCCGACTTTCGGACGGACAAGGGCGATTCCCCACTCCTCCGGGAAGTCGTATCTGCCGATTAATACCGGCGGGACGGGTTCGGATGCGGAAGACGGCATGAAGTTTTTCTTCTGTTTCTTGCTGTGCCCTCCGTCAACGATGAATCCTCCAAGGTCAAAGCCGTGTGCGCCGATTCCGGATGTTCCTGCTCTGCCGACAATTTTTGCAAGCTCTACACTTGGCAGGTGGATATCTGCATGCTCGGTCATGAGCTTGGCAGTAGCAAGCGCAATCTGTGTTCCGGAGCCGAGACCGGAGTGGGACGGGTAGGTTTTGTTTACTGTAAAGGCGAAGGAATCATTGATTCCCAGCTGTTCTCTGACACGGTCTGCAGCACGGTTGATTTTGAGTGTGTATTCGTCGATTACTTCCTGGCTGAGATTCTTTTCGGCAAATTCGATTATGTTTCTGTCACTTTCCGCAAGTGACATGGAGTATCCTGGTTTTTCGATAGTAAGGCCGATTCCGCCGTCAACTCTTCCGTAGGAGCCGTTTAAGTCGATTAAGGCGATGTGTATTCTGGATGGGGTGTCTATACGCATAATATCGGATTTTCTGCTAATCACGTCATACCGCTGAGATAATATAGATTTCCTAAGGTCTGCGTTTCCTGACAGCGCATACAACGGCACATGATTCAATTGATTTTGACCATTTTTTGTGCTATGGAGATCTTCTTTCGTAGCACTCTTTAGCGCGTTGTCTGATTCTCGTGTATTTTCTCTGTGAATCCTGCGTTTTTTGGATGGATATTCTTCTGTTGTCTGATAAATCTGCTTCTACTCACAAAAGGGGAATCCTTATATTCAGACAATATCATACATTTTAATGTCCCGAGAGGGGGCGGGCTCTATCCCCAGATGAGTTCGCCTGACCCGCCTGAAAAGGCTGGTTGTGGACGTGTAGAGAAACCCGTCACTGACCACCAGTAACTACTTTCAAGTAACTACAGAAACTTTCAGGGAAAGTAACGGAAAACAGCCAACTGAAAAATTACCTTACTTAAGAGGCAAAATTATGGCAAAATACGCAGATGTAATTGACCTTTACGATGACAACGGCAAGCTCTTAAAGAGCAACGTTCCACTCGAAAAGATCAGCCCAGTCGTCAACCCGGCAATCAGATCCCTCGTTGACAACGCAAAGAGAACTGTCGCAGTCAACCTTGGTGGTGTTGAGGCAGCATTAAAGAACGGTAAGATCGGAAAGCACCAGCAGATCCTTGGCCGTGAACTCGACCTTGACATCGCAGGCAACATCGACGCAATCGAAGCAAAGATCAAGCAGTACGTCTCCGTTGAGGAAGGCGACGACACCGAGATCAAGCGCTTCAACGATGGTAAGCTTCTCTTAGTCAAAGTCCCGAAGGCACGTATCGAGGCAGCAGCAACCTACGACGCATCCCTTCTCTCTGTTGCAGCAGCAACTACCTACGCACTTGTCGAGGAGTTCAACGTTGACATGTTCGACGCAAACACCGTCAAGGCAGCAGTCTTTGGTTCCTACCCGGT
>JAFZFW010000113.1 GCA_017555685.1 Methanocorpusculum sp. | reverse complement strand
GATGTAGGTACAGCCGTATGTTTCGGTGTAGAGGGAAAGATTACTGAGAGCTGCAAATGCTTTTTCGGTGCCGGATAGTTCCATGCCTGTATTATGGGGCGGCTGAAGAGAAAAAAGTATGAGTGGTTGGGATGTTACCCCCTCTATTCAGAACGATGCAAGCAGTGCTGTCACAATCGCCCAGAACCCCGCGACGCCTAAGGGGCATGCGGCTAAAGCCTTAGCCCCGCTATTAAAACGATGCAAGCAGCGCAGTAACAATCCCCGTCAGGAAGATTCCGTCAAAGGTTCCTGCTCCGCCGATGGAGATCATCTTTGCTCCATGCGATGCGATGTCTCGTAAGTGCATGATGTCTGCACCAATCACTGTTCCAAGCGTTCCTGCAACGAAGGCGATTCCTGCTGCCGGAAGCCCGAAACCTCCGCCGAAGGCAAGACCAAGACAGAGTGCTACAAGCGGTGCCGTAAAGAACGGCGCTGCAATCCCGATTCCTTTTACCGGACGTGCGATATAGTACGAGACAACAGAAACAACAGCAACCGCTGCAGCCATCTTTACAAAGTACCAGGGGTCACTGGTAATCGTCCCGGAAAGCGCGGAGAAGATGAGATAGACAGCAATCATCAGCGGAATTAATGCCCCGCCGACATTAATGCAGATTCTCATACCATCAGCTTCCTTTGGCTCATCAACCTCAAAGCGTTCGGTACGATACATCTTATCGTACATTGAAGGCGCATACTGACCGCGCGGCTTTCTTTGCTCGCGCGCAGGCTCCGGAGATTTTTTCGGATACAGAGTCGTTACCGGCAGATTGACAAAACTGCCGACAATGATAGCCATAATCAAAAATACGATTCCCCAGAATCCAAAGCCCAGATTCGCCAAAGCCGCTCCGATTAATCCGAAGAACAGGAGCGGCAGCCCGATAATCACCAGCAGGATTAACAGAATTAACACCAGCGGAGATACCGGGCTGTACAGTATTCGTGACACGATGTATGGTATGAGTTTAGAGGATATAGTCTCTCTGTTGATGCAAAACGAAACCTTAATAATGAACTAAGACCCATCTAATTAGGTAACATAGCCCGTTAGTGTAGTGGTCAATCATGGGGGACTCTGGATCCCTCGACAGCAGTTCGAATCTGCTACGGGCTACTTCTTTTTCTGAATTCTTATACGAAAGCGAAAGCTCTCTCAAGGTTCATAAGATATAATTCGTCTGAGGGCCAATACTCTTCTACATGAAACTGATTCGCGCACCAACACTCTCCCGTGCACACGAGTTGGTTGTCCGATACATCTTAGAGAAAGGATACTATCTGAAGACCGAGAACGGAGAAGAGACCATGGAGACAGACGAAATCTGCATCTCCGTAGACCACCCGCTCGAAGCACCCATGGTATCTTCCGCCTCCCGCTTTAAGGAGGCGTTCTTAAAGGAGTACGCGAACAACCTTATCAACGGCTCGGATGCTGTCTTTGAATACGATTATCACGGTCGTCTCTTTGACTGGGGTTGCGGTCTTGAGTTCGGCGGCGAAGTACATCAGGATCAGATTCAGTACATCATCGAAAAGCTGAAGGAAAATCCCGAGTCCCGCCGTGCCGTTGCTGTCACCTGGTGTCCGCCGGTTGATGCAAAGCTCGCAGACTGTCCGTGCCTGCAGCTGGTGCAGTGCGCAGTCAGAAACGGCAAACTCGACATGAAGATTGTCTTCAGAAGCAACGATATGCTCTCTGCTGCCGGCTCGAATATGTATGCGCTTGTCTACCTGCAGAAGTTTATCGCTGATGCAATCGGCATCGAAGTTGGAAAATACACCCACATCTCTCTCATCCCCCACGTGTACTTTAAACGCGACGCGGCAGATATCCCGCCGTTCTGCGGAAAAGGTGCAGAGTTCACCCCCGTGCCGGAGGTCTGCAGAGTCTGCGGCATGTGCGCTAAATCCAAGCGCTAACTTTTTTTATGAATATCCCGGTAAAACGAATCCTGATTTTCCTTGCCGGCCTCTACTGTATGGGTCTTGGTGTCGCTCTTTCAGTAATTGCTGCCCTTGGAACATCACCGATTTCCTGTTTACCCTATGTGGTCAGTGAGATTCTGCCTGTCTCGGTTGGCACGGTAACCTTCATCATGAACTTCGCGTTTCTGATTTCGCAGATTGCGATTCTCAGAAAGGATTTCAAGTTCTGGCAGCTTCTGCAGCTCCCCGGCCTGCTGGTGTTTTCCGCCTGTATCGATATGAACATTATGCTGTTCTCCTGGCTTCCGACAGAGATGTACTTCTTACAACTCCTCTGGATGATTTGCGGATGTCTGGTTCTGGGAATAGGGGTGGGTCTTCTGCTTTTAGCAGATTATGTGATGATGCCGGCGGATTATCTAATCAGGATTCTTGCCCTTGTGGTACTGAAAAAGGATTTTGGAAAGGTGAAGGTCGCTTTCGATGTGATACTTGTCTGTATTGCAGCGGTCACTTCCCTGATTTTCCTGCATGAGATTGTGGGAATCCGTGAAGGTTCGCTGATTGCAGCCCTCACCGTCGGCCTGATTGCCCGGGCTGTTGCAGCAAAGCTTTCGTTTCTGCGAAACGATCAGATACAGTGATAGTCATCAACCGGCCCTACCACAATATGGTCCAGAACGGTGATGCCTAATATCTGCCCGCATTTTTTGAGCTCCTCAGTCATGAGGAAGTCCTGTTTGCTTGGTTCGAGATTGCCTGACGGGTGATTGTGAACCAGGATTACCGATGATGCACGGTCTTCGATTGCTCCGGCGAAGACTTCTCTTGGGTGTACCTGACAGTTATCCAGTGTGCCTTTGGTGATGTGGCGGACGTTGATTACTTCGTGTGCCCCGGTTAAGGTAAGCACGAGGAAATTTTCCTGCGAGTCATAACGGTACTGCGTGACAAAGGGGAGGACGTCTTTTGGTGTGTGAATGG
>JAFZFW010000112.1 GCA_017555685.1 Methanocorpusculum sp. | reverse complement strand
TCCGGCGCGGACACTCTCCTGCAGCATCTCCGCGGCTGCTGCTGATGCGCTCTTCTGCGGATTTTTGTAAATGCGAAACGTCCGCTTCGCCCGCGGTGAGCCGTCGGCAGAAATCTCTGCGGCAGGAAGCCCGGTTAACGTCCCGGCAAACCGTGCGGCATTGGACAGCGTTGCAGACGAAAGGATAAACTGCGGATATCCGTCGTAGTAGTTACAGATTCTTCGAAGTCTTCTCAGAAGAAGTGCCGTGTTTGAGCCGAACACTCCCCGGTATTTGTGCGCCTCGTCGATAACGACAAAAGACAGATTCGCAAAGAAATCGCCCCACTTCGCCCGCCAGGGAAGGATATGGTGGAGCTCATACATATTGGTCAGGATAACCCTGGACCGTGCACGAATCTTTGCCCGTGCCTCAGGTTTTGTGTCGCCGTCATAAATTGCCGGTCTGGTTCGTGCACCAAGGATAGCATCCATCTCCTGAATAGTTAAGAACTGATCACGGGTCAGCGCCTTTGTCGGATAAATCAGGAGCGCTGTGGCATCCGGAATCTCCAGAAGCTTTGCAAACACCGGAAGCAGACAGGAAAGCGTCTTGCCTGACGCTGTGGCGGTAGTCAGGATAATATTTTCCCCGCGGCGTACTGCATCATACGCCTCTGCCTGATGGGTGTAGGTTCTGATATTTTTCCCGCGTAAATATTCTGCGAGTTTTTCCGGGATAGTCTCTTCTGGTGTCAGGTATGCCGCAGACTTTGCATCCTCAATTCGTTCATACAGTACAGTGTCATCCATACAGGAGCTCCGTTTCGTAATTCAGCAGCGTGGCGAGGTTTGCCACATCAAGCATATTGTGTTCGACAACAGGTCGTAATATTGACAGGTCGTTTGTTCTGAGATAGTTCTGATAATATACCGGAACCAGATATCCGGGCACATCTTCGCCCCGCGGAAACGAAGGGATGTATGACTCAACCGTTTCCAGACGGCAGTCCGGAAACTCATTGCGAAACATTCTCCGTGTCGGATGCAGGAGATCAGTGTGGACAGCAAATCTGACCTCGCGTTCTCCGTAGTATGCGAGACGATTATTCAGATAGGGGATATCAAAACAGCGTCCGTTATAGGAAACGACCGTCGAATTCTTTTTGAAGTGTTCCTTTGTCAGCATCAGCGCCGGCAGTTCATCCTCGATATCCCGCAGAAGATACTGCGTAACTTTGACGCGGTCATTTTCCCGCTCGCCGATACCGAAGAGAATAATTGGTGCATGCGCCATCCCAAGCGTTTCGATATCAAAATAGAGATGCGTCTCAGTATCCTGCACAAGTCCTAACAGCAGCGGCTCGGAACTGCGTTTCAAATCCGCATACAGATTTACAATCTCTTTGACCGAACCGTTTTCCAGAATATCTGCCGTATCTGCGGCATCACCGGCAAACCGTGTCTTCGCCAAGTCCCGGAGATTTCTGATACCGTTTTTCTTCAGCTCCGCTTCCCGGACTTTTCCGATACCGAAAACCAGGGTCAGATCTTCAGCGAGCCGCTTTCGCACTGCATCCTCATCCACACGCGGACGCGGGGTAAGTGCAAACACTGTCTCTTTCTTCAGACAGCATCCGTCTGCGGTATAGACTGTCTCGCCAAAGGAGAACCTGTCTTCGGTCGTCGACTTCCGCGGAAACGATGCCGCGGAGATGAATCCGGAATGCGCCTGACTCATTTCAGCAGACGAGATAGTTCGTATCGCGGGATGCGATAAAATCACTGTTGTCAGAGGCAAACCAGCAGAGCTTGGATAACTGATTCTTTCTCTGGATGATGGTGTATCCGGCTGCACGTTCTGCAATTGAAGTTAAAGCGATGCTTGTCATACACAAAAATCAGCATGAGAGTATATAAACCCCCGACCGCGCGGTGCGAAAGTGCCCTCCAAAAAATTATCACGCTGAGAATATATCTTGGAAATCAATTATTTTCCAAATCAAAACTCAAATCTGCGGCAAACGCACTTTCGCGAAAATGCGCATTTTTCAAAGACACTGTGTTCATTAAGTTAATTCACCGGTTTTGGCAGGAGGATTTTTCCCTGGTTTTTCCGGTCTCAAATACACACCGTTATAACATTGCAGGACAAAGTAATATCTGAATTTTCATGCTAGAGATCAATAACCTCCATGTCGAAGTGGGAGGACGGGAAGTTCTGCACGGTGTTTCCCTCACCATTCAGGACGGACAGACCCATGTCCTTCTCGGACCGAATGGTTCGGGAAAGACCACTCTCCTTCGTACCATTATGGGCTTCGGCTCTTCCAGGGTAACCGAAGGTTCGATTATCTTCAACGGCGTCGACGTGACCTACAAACCGGTTCACGAGCGTGCAAGACTTGGAATGGGCATAATGTTCCAGCGTCCGCCGACAATCTCCGGACTGAAGCTGGGAAAATTCATCAACGCAACCACCAATATCGGAACCGAAGAGATTCCGGCCCTCGCAGAAAAACTGCACATGACCAAGTTCCTCGAGCGTGACGTCAACGCAGGATTCTCCGGCGGAGAAATCAAGAGAAGCGAAATCTTACAGCTCACCGTCCAGAACCCGAGCTTTGTCATGCTCGACGAGCCGGAAAGCGGTGTTGATGTGGAAAACATGTCCCTTCTCGGACACGCAGCAGCATCTCTTCTGGAAAAAGACATGCACATGCGCTCACGCACCAAATCCGGTCTTATCATCACGCATACCGGATACATCTTAGACTATATCGAGGCAGACGTAGGTCACGTCTTAATCGACGGATACATGCGCTGCAGCGGAAACCCGCGCGAGATTTTAAAGAGCGTAAAAGCATCAGGATATAAGGAGTGTATCGCATGCCAGAAATGAAGGGATTTGACGAAATTAGTCCGGAAGACAAGGAACGCCTTTCCTTAACCGGAATCAACACCGAAAACATGGAAGGCCGTTCCGGCAGTTTCCTTCTGGTAAACGACCATGTCTATCACGCAGGCTCTGCCGCAGAAGGTATCGAGACCTTAATGATCGAAGATGCACTCAAGAAGTACGAGTGGCTCAAGGACTACTGCTGGAACATCGTCCCGGC
>JAFZFW010000111.1 GCA_017555685.1 Methanocorpusculum sp. | reverse complement strand
TGCAGCTGCCGGCTTTGCCCCGCGGACAAAGTCCATAATCATCTGTCTGATCGGCTCCGGGTTGCTGACACCTTCAATCTGAATCTCAGCAGAGTTCTTCGAGGAACCTCCGCCTGCGGTCTCGATTTTTAAGTGGTAGATGCCGAAGATGCGCATAACCGGACCCTGGACGATGTCAACGTTGGTGATTCTGTTGTACGGAACAATTCCGGTTTTTCTGAAAAACACGCCGCGTTTCCAGGTCATTTCGGTTCCGTTTAAGTGATAGACCACGGACTTGTAGTACAGCGGAGCCCAGATACAGGCAAATCCAAGACAGACAATCAAAGCAACTGATGCGATGACGGCAAGAATCAGGAACACCAGACTTTCTGCCAGCAGCGGATACACCCAGACACAGCAGGGAATCCAGATGAGCAGAATGGCGGCAAGCGTTGCAAGCAGCAGATAGCCGGTGTATTTTCCATCCGGCTTGAAATCCTCATTTAAGGTAACCATGGCTAATTATGGCATGCCGCAGAAGATAAACATTTTTCATCTCTTACAGCGAAATAAGAATTATGTGCAACATTAAAGGTACCAAAACCGAGCAGAACTTATGGGCTGCATTTGCCGGTGAGTCCCAGGCAAGAAACAAGTACGACTACTTCGCATCCAAGGCAAAGAAGGAAGGATACAACCAGATTGCCGACTTCTTCGCAGAGACTGCATTAAACGAGAAAGAGCACGCAAAGCTCTGGTTCAAGGCACTGTGCGGCGGAGAGATTCCATCCACTGCAGAAAACCTCCTTGCAGCAGCAGAAGGCGAGAACTATGAGTGGGTCGAGATGTATGCCCAGTTCGCAAAGGAAGCAGCAGAGGAAGGATTCGAACGCCTTGCATTCCTCTTCGCTGAAGTTGCAAAGATCGAAAAGTCCCACGAGGAACGCTACAGAAAGCTTCTTGCAAACCTCGAAAGCGGCAAAGTCTTCGCCCGTGAAGAGGCAAAGCCGTGGGTCTGCGGAAACTGCGGTCACATCCACTACGGTGAAGCAGCACCGGAGCAGTGCCCGGTCTGTGCCCACCCGAAGGCATACTTCTTCCTCGAGAAGGAGAACTACTAAATCCCTTTTTTTCTGCCCAAAGGCGAACACTTAACCATAGAGAAACCAGATATATACGGTTATCTATGAAATATCTGTTAATCTTAGCTGACGGGGCGGCAGATGAACCGCTCGCAGAGTTAGGCGGAAAGACGCCTCTTGAAGTCGCCAAGAAACCGAATATGGATACTATCGCCCGCAAAGGACGCTGCGGTATGTTAAAGACCGTGGATGAGTCCATGACTCCGGGATCGGATGTTGCAAACATGTCCATCTTAGGCTACGACCCGGAGAAGTACTATACGGGACGCGGAGCACTCGAAGCACTCAGCATGGGAGTTCCGTTCGGCGAGGACGACATGGCATACCGCTGTAACTTAGTCACCATCGAAAACGGCAAGATGAAGGACTTCGCAGCAGGCCACATCACCAGTGAAGAAGGAGCAGCACTCTTCAAATCCCTGCAGGAGAAGGTTTCCGGCGTCACCTTCTATCCGGGTGTTTCCTACAGAAACGTCATGATGTTCCCGGGAGGAGAGGGGGCAGAGACCTATCCTCCGCATGACATCGTTGATGAGGTCGTAAACGACTACATGCCAAAAGGACCGGACGCAGAGATGCTCATGAAGCTCATGGTCTATGCAGCAGATGTCTTCGAAAACCATCCGGTAAACGCTGCCAGAAAGGCCGCCGGAAAGAACCCGGCAACCACCATCTGGCCGTGGAGTGCCGGAAAGAAGCCTGCCATGCCGCAGTTTGCAGAGATGTTCGGCAAGCAGGGAGCAATGATCTCCGCAGTCGACCTCCTCTTCGGTATTGCCGCCTGCTGCGGTATGAAGATTGTCAAAGTCCCGGGTGCTACCGGCTACTTAGACACCGACTACATGGGCAAAGCAAAAGCAGCAGTCGAAGCATTACAGGGAGATGCAGACTTTGTGTACATGCATGTCGAAGCAACCGATGAGGCAGGACACTTAGGAAGCATTGAAGAGAAGATTAAGGCAATCGAGCGCCTCGATGAAGCAGTCGGATACATTCTCGAGAACTTCGACGGATGCGTTATGCTGATGCCTGACCACCCGACGCCAATCGCAAAGAAGACCCACACCCACGAGGCAGTGCCGTTTGTGGTGATGGGCAAAGACGAGGCAGACGGCGTTGAAGTCTACACCGAAAAGGATGTCCGTGAAAACGGCGCCTACGGTATGATGAAGGCAGTCGACCTTCTCCCGATGGTGTTTGGCGAGTGAGTTTCCGGGATACTGCATACGCAGTCATTCGCGAGAAGACCGCACATGCCGACTGGATCAGAGAGCCGGTTATCGGATTCGCTGATGCCGCATCACCGGTGATTCGCCGTCTGAAAACATCTGTCGCGGAAGACCACCTCATGCCTGAGGATGTCTTACCGGAGGCGACGATTATCATCTCCTATTTTTTACCGTTTACAAAAGCCGCCGGTATGAGTAATCATGACGGGGATTTTCCCTCTCAGCAGTGGGCGGATTTCTATAACACAACAAATGCCCTTATCGCTGAGATTAACGAGGCATTAGTAGATACACTGCAGGCAGAAGGAATCCCTGCCGCGATCCCTGCAGGCGGGTTTGATACAGACCGCTTACTGAGCCGGTGGTCCCAGCGGCACATCGCAGAAGCGGCAGGCCTTGGAACCTTCGGGCTCAACAATATGCTGATTACGAAGGCAGGCAGCATGGGCCGGTTCGGCTCGGTGGTTACCGCACTCGATGAACCGGCAGACTCCCCGCTCACCGAAGAGCTCTGCACGGCAAAAGCCGGGGGAAAGTGTACAGTCTGTGTGAAACGGTGTCCGACAGGAGCCCTGCGCACGGACGGGTTTGACCGGAATATCTGTTATACCATTTGCCGCAAAGCAGAAGAAGAGCTCGGCGCTGATGTCTGCGGAAAATGTGCGGTCAGTATTCCCTGTGCAGTAAAAGAGTAAAAACAGAAAAAGGTTAGAGGGAGTTTACCAGAGACTTTCTGGTAATCATACCCACAATCTTTGAACCGTCTGCGATTGGAATCGTACTGATATTCTTTGACAGCATCGTCTCTACCACCTTTTCTACCGGAGTATCAATCGGGAGAGCCACAATCGGAGAGGTCATAATATCTCCTGCCGTCACTTCTCTGAGAGCGTTTTCGAAGTGCTTGTCAATTTCGCTCTTCATCTTCACCAGAACCTTGGCGATATCTGTTTCAGTTACAATTCCAACCGCTTCGTTGTTCTCCATCACCACAAAGCGGGTAGCTCCGTTGTTTACCATTCTGCGGTGGAGCTGGACAACACGGTCTTCCGGTGCGATACGCGGAGCGATTTCAATCATATCCGCAAGATTTCCTTCAGGAACAATGACCTTTAACAGATCTCCTTTCGTCACCTGACCGATTAAACGGTGTTCCTCATCCCATACCACGACAATCTTGTACTTCTGCAGAAGCGGAATCAGCAGTTCAACATCCTGATCCGGATAGACAGATGTAAAGTCTTCACGAGTGACCGTTGCAACACGAATCTGAGAAGCCGGAATATTTCCAGTCTTCTTGCTGCCCATCTTCTCTGCAATCGTTCTGCGGCTTGCAGTTCCGACGACAACGTGATCGTGTGTTACCACAATCGGGTCAATACCGTTTTCGAGCATCTTGGAAAGCGCCTCAGGGATAAGGGCAGACTTTGCAATCGATACTGGCTTGGACATTACATCTTTTACGGTTAACTTCTGGGACATTTTTGCATCCTCACAATTTGGGTATTCAGGATTCATTCGTCCGCAGTCCATATCCTGCGAAAGATCTTCATGGCACCGGACAAATCATCCGCAGAAGATTTCGGATGTTGTCCGGTGCAGTCTGTATTACTCGGCCAATGCTTTGACCAAATCGAACTCGGTTACAATACCATTGAGTTCATCCCCGTCTAAGACCGGGAACGCACCGATTCCATACTCAATCATCATCTTTGCTGCATCCATAAGCGTAGTGGTTGAGGTAACCGTCTTGATGTCTGCAGCAGTCATGATTTCTCTGACAGGAATCATCAGAATCTCGTCAGCCTTGCCCTGCTCCATGTCGGCAAACACTTTGCCGCCGCCGAGATACTTCATGATGTCGGTGGCAGTCACAATGCCGATTAAGAGGTTGTCTTTGACAACCGGAAGTCTTCTAAAGCCGTGCGTGACCATCAGACGGGTGACTTTGCAGAGGGGGACATCAGGGGTTACCACCTGCGGGTTCTTCGTCATCACGTCACAGACCATCTTGTCGGATTTCTCCGAGGCAAGGACTTTCATAATATCATACTCGGTGACGATACCGGCTAAGGTATGGTCATCGTTTACGATAGGGAAACTGCCGTGTCCGGTTGCAATCAGTTTTTCTGCGGCATCCCGAATCGATGCAGACGGGGAAAGCCCGTCCACGGTTTCGGTGGCAATCGTTCTGATTTCATCATTGAACACGGAAAGCAGGTTTCCTTTGTGTTTGTTTGCAACGAGGTTAAAGCGGTTTCCGCCTCCCATAAGGTCGATTACGTCAGTTACGGTCACAATACCGAGAAGTTTTTTGGTACCCGCATCAGTCAGCGGAAGACGGCGGAAGTTGTGAGAGCTCATCTTCGAAAGACCTTCGATGATAGTCATTGTCGGTGGTACCGATACAACGTCGGTTGTGGCGATATCTAAAACGCAGTTCTTCTTTCCTTTTAACTGGGCTGTCGTTGTCATATGGTATCAGTGTTTATCCTAAATTTTCTCTTCTTGTTACTCTGACCGGAGGGCTTTCACCCACCGGTGGATATGTGATAATGCTCTGTCAGAGTATAAAAGATTTATCATTCTATACAGTGTGAATGTCCGGACATATGACGATATTTATATGGTATTAAGACCCAGATATTACATAATCCAATTAAGGTGTAGTATGGCAGCATTTTTACGTATCAAGGGATTTTTTAATAAGCTGTTTGGTAAAAAGCGGTCGCGTGTTGGTATCTACGGCCCGCCAAACGCAGGTAAAACTACGCTTGCAAACAGAATCGTCCGTGATGTGACCGGCGAAGCTCTGGGTCCGGCAAGTGAGATTCCGCACGAGACCCGCCGTGCCCGCAGAAAAGAAGGTGTTGAGATTAATGCAGGCTCCGGCTCGAAGTTAATGATTGATATCGTTGACACTCCGGGAGTTACCACTAAAATCGACTACCACGAGTTCTTAGAGTACGGTATGGATCAGGATGAGGCAGTTGCCCGTGCACGTGAAGCAACCGAAGGTGTTGCAGAAGCAATGCACTGGCTCCGTGAAGACATCGACGGCGTCATTTATGTTCTTGACTCCACTCAGGATCCGTTCATGCATGTCAACATCATGATGATCGGTATCATTGAAGCAAGAAAGCTTCCGGTCGTTATTGTTGCAAACAAGATTGATCTTCCGGATGCAGCACCGCAGAGAATCAAAAGTGCATTCCCGCAGCACCCGGTTGTTGAGATTTCCGGTCTTGAGGGTAACAACATGGAAGCACTCTACTCCAAGATTGCAGAGGTATTCAAATGATTCAGGGTGTTCAGCTTGATATGCTTTCGGCAGACCGCCTGTCGAAGATGACCTCCTATGAGAAGATCCGCCTTATCTTAGACGATGTCCACCAGGGCTGTGTTGTTGTCTTAGAACGCGGTCTGACTCCGGAAGAGCAGGGTAAGCTCCTGGAAGCAACGATGATGGAGATTGCCCCGGGAGGATTCTCCGGTATTGAGATTGAAACCTATCCATCCTTCGGCGGAGGGGACAAAGGTCTCTTCGGCAAGCTCTTCAAGAAGAGTGATGCTTCCCGTATGATGGTTATCGGTCCGGTTGATCAGTTAAAGATGCTGTCCCGCGAAAAGGACAGACTTATTGCCTGGGCATCTGCTGCACAGTAAGAAAATATGCCGCATAAGTGTACAAAATGCGGACGCGAGTTCCGTGACGGTTCAGTGGAGATTCTCCGCGGATGCCCCTCCTGCGGGGGAAAGAAGTTCCTCTACGTCAGTGACCGCGTAAGAAATGAGGATGTCTTAGCGGAGAAGTCAATCGAGAAGATTGCCGAAGAGACGAAGCAGGAGGTCTTGGAGGTCCAGAAGCCTGCATCACGCCCGACAGACATTCTCGGGCGTGTGGAAAGCGTGAGAATTGTCGGCAAGGGCAGTTACGAACTGAATCTCGAGCGGCTTGCGGATACGCAGGACATTATCATCGGAATGGGCAACGACGGCAAATATATGCTGGATTTAAATTCCATGTCGAAGCCGAAAAAGCGTTCTTCTGCAAAGAAACGCTAACTTTTTTTTTTTACTGCTGTTTCAGAGGTACTGCAGGTGCAGTATTCGAAAAAAAAAAGATTATGCCAGTGACTTAAGGAACGTCGGCAGTTCCTTTACCAGCCACGGGTTTTCTTTGAAGATTGCAAGCACGAGGTTTTTGACATTAATCTCTTCCATCTCGAGGTTCTGCATGGAGTGGATGATGGAGTTGAGTTTTTCGTCATTCATGCGCAGGAAGACTTCTTTTACGGCATAGTTGCGGACGAGAGCTTTTCCCATGTAGCTTTCCCGCCATGCTTTGTCATATGCCATGAGGGATTTTTTGGAGGTGTCACCGTTTCTGATTGCGGTGACGGCAGTTTCCGCGGCAAGTCTTCCGGTAAACATTGCATTATAGATGCCGCCGCCGGTAATCGGATCGGATAAGCGTGCTGCGTCTCCGACGACCAGGAGTCCGTCAGCGGCAGTTTCTGCAAGCGGACGGCAGACAGAGACTCCGCCTACTACAAGTTCGGTAATGGTTCCCTCCGGGTAGTTCTTTTCGATGAACCGGTCGAGGTAGTCGCGGGCACGGTGTCCTTCGCCGGATTTGGTTCCCTGGATGCCGATGCCGATGTTTGCACAGCGCTTTCCTTTGGGGAAGACCCAGATGTATCCTCCCGGAGCATCTTCAAAGGAGAAGTAGAACTGGTTGGCCTTTTCGTCGATGTCGATGTTGTTTACGATGTACTGTGCGCAGGTTTCGATTTCAGAAAGCGGGACGGTGGTGTTGATTCCTGCCCATTTGGCGAATTTGGACTCCACGCCGTCTGCAGCGATGACAACTTTTGCCCGGACCAGGTAGGTTTTTCCGTGCTGTTCGATGACAGCGCCTGCTACTTTTCCCTCTTCCAGAATCGGGGCTGCGGCACGGGCATGAACCTGGATTTCGGCTCCGGCCTCTGCCGCACGCCAGACGAGTTCGCGGTCGAAGACTTTGCGGTCGAGTGTGTACCCTACTTTGCCTCCGGAGACGCTGCTTGAAAGGGTGAACTGTGTGCCGTCTGGTCCGATTAAGACGGCGTTGTCAATCTCTGCGGAGATGAAGCGCGGGTCGGCCTCGATGAATTCTGCAAGTCCTTCTTTACCGATGCCTTCCGCACAGCGGACGGGGACGCCGATTGCCGGACGTTTTTCCACAAGCAGGACGGAAAGGCCGGCTTCTGCTGCGGTTTTTGCCGCGACTGCTCCTCCCGGCCCGCCACCGACGACTAAGACATCATAGCTGTCCTTCATTCCTAACTCCAGAGAATCGCACCAAGCGGGCAGACGGTGCTGCAGATTTTGCATTTTGGTTTGCAGAGGGCAGTGTCTACTGAGAGGTAGGCATCGATGAGTTCGAGAGCTCCCCGCGGACAGACGGATACACACGCTCCGCAGTAGCCGCACACGTTACGGCGAATGGTAATCATTGGAATAGTATGGGTTTTTGGCAGTAAAGAAGTTTTAGAAGCGGGTGGAAAATGAGAACGCACCTGTCGGGATTTGAACCCGAGTCAAAGGCT
>JAFZFW010000010.1 GCA_017555685.1 Methanocorpusculum sp. | reverse complement strand
CGTCAACACGGATGTGAAGTTCTCGTATGCGGTTTTCAGAACCGACGGTCATCGGAAATGCGGATATAAGATTCCGGCTGATGCGAAGCGTGCCCGGCTTTCGCAGATTAAACGCCACGAAGGAAAACGCATCCATGTCACGGTCTCGGTGATGTCAAACGACATCGGAGATGCGAAGAACTACCTCTTCCTTGCCTGCGACGGTTCGGGAACGGTTCCGTGTTATCTTGCTCTTCCGGCATTCCACCGGACACCGGAGCATGAGGCTCTGCTTACCGCATCCTACGGCTCGGTTGTGGCGGTTGATTCTGTTCTGGTGCGGTATAACCAGAAGCAGAAGGCCTACAATCTGTTAATGGGACAGGAGAGTTTCTGCCGGATGATTGCCGGAACTTCTACGGGTGTGCCTGCTCCGGATAAGGCAAAAGCACTGAAAGAGAAGTACGGCACCGGAAAAAAAGGTGTTCACTATGCCGGTGAACGCAAAAAAGGACAGGCTGTCCAGAAAAAGAAAGTCCGGAAATAATGGATACGTCCTTACAGACTATCCAAAATCTCTTTTGCATTCGTATCCGGCTTTACTTTATAGCGAACCTGTTCTAAGACGCCTTCTTCATCAATCACAAACGAAGACCGCACAACTCCCATACTCACTTTTCCATAGAGCTTCTTTTCCTGCCATACACCGTATGCCTGGATTGCTTCAAGTTCGGTATCCGAGAGCAGGATAAACGGCAGGCCGTTCTTCTCCGCAAACTTCTGATGAGATGCCTGCGAGTCTTTACTTATTCCGATGACAACCGCGTTCTTTTTCACAAACTCATCATACAGGCCGGCAAAGGCTACTGCCTGGCGGGTGCATCCTGCGGTGCTGTCTCTTGGATAGAAGTAGAGAACGACCTTTTGTCCTTTGAAGTCTGCAAGAGATACGATATTTCCATCCTTATCCGGCAGAGAAAACTCCGGGGCTTTCTGTCCTGCTTCAAGCATAAATCAGATTGGGACGGCAGAAGGGATTAGTGTTGTGTTTGGCATAACCGGCAGGTTTCGGAAATCTTATCCGCTGACAGAGAAGATATTCCTGTATCAGGTGTCGTCATGAATTTCGCAGACCTTCTTGCCCGGCAGAAGCAGTTTTTCCAGACTGGTGTGACGCTGTCTTTGGCGTTTCGCATCGCACAGCTGAAAAAACTCCGTGCGGCAGTAATCGCTCATGAGGAAGAAATCGCAGAAGCCCTCAAAGAAGACTTAGGCAAGAGTGCCTTTGAGAGCTACATGTGCGAGACAGGTCTTGCACTTTCTGAAATCACCTATATGATCCGGCACACAAAGCGGTTTTCGAAGGAGAGACGGGTCAAAACCCCGCTTGCGCAGTTTGCTTCCCGCAGTTATCAAAAGCCGTCCCCGTATGGAAATGTGCTGATTATGAGTCCCTGGAACTATCCGTTCCTGCTGACCATCGATCCGCTTGCGGATGCAATCGCTGCCGGAAATACGGCAGTTGTCAAACCGAGCGCCTACTCTCCTGCCACCAGCCGCGTGGTGGAAAAAATCGTCTCCGAATGCTTTGACCCTGAGTATGTTGCGGTGGTGACCGGCGGACGCGAGGAAAACTCCGCGCTTCTTTCGCAGAAGTTTGATTTTGTTTTCTTCACCGGCAGCCAGAATGTGGGCCGCGAGGTTCTGCGGCATACTGCAGAGACGTTAACGCCTGCAGTTTTAGAGCTCGGCGGAAAGAGTCCGTGCATTGTTGACTCATCAGCAAAAATACCGCTTGCCGCCAGACGGATTGTATTTGGCAAATTCCTCAACTGCGGACAGACCTGCGTTGCGCCGGACTATATCCTCTGCGAAGCATCAGTTAAGGATGCACTGGTCGATGCTGTCCGCACGGAAATCCGGCGGCAGTTTGGTGACGTACCGCTCGAAAACCCGGACTATGGGCACATCATCTCCGACAAACACTTCGCCCGCCTGCTGTCTCTTATCGACCGCGAAAAGATTCTTGCAGGAGGAGAAACTGACAGCGGCAGGCGAAAGATTGCACCGACTCTTCTTGATGCATCATGGGATGATGCAGTCATGCAGGAGGAAATCTTCGGTCCGCTTCTGCCGATTCTGACCTACAATGATTTCCGTGCGGTTGTCCCGCTTCTTTCGCAGAAGGAAAAGCCGCTTGCACTCTACATCTTCTCGGAAAACCAGGGTCACATTCGTGAGGTTACTGAGCGGCTGTCCTTTGGCGGAGGCTGTGTGAATGATGTGGTCATCCATCTCGCGACTGCGGAGATGGGCTTTGGCGGCGTTGGTGAAAGCGGTATGGGAAGCTATCACGGCAAAGCCGGATTCGATGCCTTCTCGCATACGAAAAGCATCGTGGACAAAAAGACGTGGATGGATTTGCCGATGCGGTATCAGCCGTACCGTCCGGTGTTTTCCCGGCTCTTACACATCTTCCTTCGGTGAATCCCAAACATAGAATACAGAAGAAACCCTATACTCTTCTACATATGGAAGAGAGTGGATGCAGCAGGGAAGAGGTGCTTTCCCTGCTTGCCGGACATCGGGCACGCGATGTGCCGCATAATCATATTTTCAGTTCGATGTGTACGGTTCCGCATGACTTGGCGGTTACCGCTCACGAACTTTTTGTGTCGACCAACTTAGGCGATCCCGGACTCTATCCGGGAACGGCCGATATCGAACGCAAACTTATCGCAAGCCTTGGCGACCTTCTGCAGGGAAAAAACGTCGGCGGATATGCCACATCCGGCGGTACCGAATCCAACCTGCAGGCAATCCGTATCGCTAAAAAACTCCATCCGTCCGCAAAGCCGAACATCGTTGTTCCTGCATCTGCTCACTTCTCCTTTGACAAAACCAGCGATATCTTAGGCCTTGAGATGCGTCTTGCTCCGTACAAAGAAGGCGGATACACAGTGGATACGGATGCAATGGCTGAGTTAATTGATGAAAATACGGTCGCTGTTGCAGCTGTTGCCGGAACGACCGAGTACGGGGTAATCGATGATGTTGTAAACGTTGCAGCACTCGCCCGCGAACATGATATCTGGTGTCATGTGGATGCGGCATTCGGAGGCCTGGTGATTCCGTTTATGAAAAACCCTGCTCCCTTCGATTTCGCAGTGGACGGGGTGTCTTCCATCACGCTCGACCCGCATAAGATGGGTATGAGTACAATTCCCTGCGGCACGCTTCTGCTTCGCGATCCGGAACACATGAAGCTGTTAAGCGTTGACTCTCCATACCTTACGATGAAGACCTCGTTTACGCTGACCGGCACCCGTCCGGGGGCAGATGTTGCCGGAGCGTATGCCGTGCTGAAGCATCTGGGGCGCGCAGGATTCCGGGATATTGTATCCGGCTGTATGGAAAACACCCGCCGTCTTGTTGCAGGCATGGAGGCATTTGGGTACAAAACGGTGCTTGATCCGGTGATGAATCTTGCAGCATTCCATGCGGCAGAAATCCCGGATGGATGGAAGGTTTCCAGAACGCGGGCCGGACATCTCAGATTTGTCATGATGCCGCATGTAACCCGCGATGTTGTGGAGGCGTTCCTCGAAGACGTCTCCCGTCTTCACTAATCTTTTTTGTTCACAATTTGTGCATTTTTTGTTCCTAAACAGCCTTAAATAGCTCAGAATAGAGTATTCTGTATGGTGAAGAAACCAGGAACTGATGATGCGGTATCTCCGGTTATCGCTACGATTCTTTTAGTCGCTGTTGTTGTGATTCTTGTTGCGGTAATCTCCGCGGCCGTTCTTCCGATGGCCGGAAATCTTGGAACGGTTAAGTCTGCCTCGGTTACCGTGACGCTGAATGAGGCAGGTACGCTTCCTGTTGTCACTCTCATCGGCGGGAGTGATGCCGGCAGTCTGAGAAATCTGACGGTGTATGTGTCTGAGACTGTAGCTATCTCTAAAGAGAATCCCAAGGTGGGAATCCCGTACTCTCCAAATGGCGGAGTTTCGGCATTCCATAACTCGCAGACAGTAAACGTCGTCGGTGAGTTCAACGACAGCACAGTGCAGACGCTCTACACAGGAACACTGGTCTTCAAATAGACCCTCTCTTTTTTGCATGAATATTTCCCTTCCTGCAACCAATCTATAAGAAATGGACTGTGTACTGTTAGCAAGCGGAAGCAAAGGAAACTGTATCTACATTGGAAACGGCACTGATGCAGTGGTAGTGGATGCAGGTATCGGATACCTGAAGCGGACGCTTGCGGAGTACCAGCTGCCGGCAGAAACGGTTCGTGCATTGTGCGTAACCCACGAACACGCAGATCACGTCCGCTCTGCCAAGGCATTCTTAAAAGCCGCAAAGATTCCTGCCGCAGCATCCGGCGGTACGCTTTCTGCGATGCAGAAAAACGGTATCCTCTCCCAGTCCGCAGAAAAAATCCTGATGCATGAAGGATGTGGGGTCGATTTCGGGACACTGACCGTTACCTCATTTAGAACCTATCATGATGCGGCAGAACCGATCGGATTTATCATCGAGGACGGGGATGCACGAATCGGTGTCTGTCTGGATACGCATACTGTCTCTGATTCAATGATGAACGCCCTCTGTTCCTGTGACGCGGTTGTTCTCGAGAGCAATTACTCTGAAGAGGCCATGAAGACGGACCGCTTCCCGGCATGCCGTGAATGCCGCCTTTGCGGGGCATCGTGCGGAGGAGACTGTGCGGTAAAACGGCTCTACCCGCGCTACCTCAAAGACAGAATCAGAGAAGACGGCCACTTATCCAACGAAGCATCCGCAAAAACACTTGCTGTCTTAAAAGACCATGTAGGATGCGTTGCCTTGGCACACCTTTCGGAAAACTACAACCGTCCAAACCTCGCCAGAGAAAAAGCAGAAGAAGCAGTCTGTGAAAGCGGTTGTGTGATTTATGTCTCCGACCAGCTTCCCGAATACCGGGAAAAGCGGATGGTCAGATTCTCTGTCTGATTTTTGAAAAAAAAAAATTATTCTGAGCCTTTTTCCGGCTCACCTGCTTTTGCAGCAACGTTTTCCACTGCTTCCTTATCCTCGCTCAGGAATTTCGTCACTTCGCGGTCCTCGCGGCCTAAGTAAATCATCGCGACCGTCAGACCGAGGATAACAATCGTGATACCGAGGATATCCATGAAAGAAGGAGATGCGACCAGAAGTCTTCTCACCATCGTGGTAACACCGGCGATTAAAATCGGGCGGACCAGTACTCTGCCGAACGTCACATACGAACGGACCATATCGATAAGCGTGGCTATAACAATAATCAGCAGAATGGACTGCAGAGCTGCG
>JAFZFW010000110.1 GCA_017555685.1 Methanocorpusculum sp. | reverse complement strand
AATCCTCCTCTTTCATCGTCAGGCTGCAGTGTGCAGGAGAGGCCGCGGATGCTTCCATTTATGCCTCCGGGAGTGAGGCTGGAAGCTTGCCGCAGGTGATTTCCAGGACGCCGTTTTTAACGCGGGTCTTAATTGCAGTCGGGTCAATACCGGCAAGCGGAAGCTCGGTGCGGTACTCACGGTTTTCGCCTGCTAAAAGCTTCAGCTTTCCATCCGCGTAGGAGAGCGTAAAGTCATTCGGGCACTCACCCGGAAGCTCGGTCTGGATGGTGAATGCAGTATCACTTTCAAACACCTCCACCGGAATCATACGGGCAGGGGCCTGCTGATTCTGCTGCCCGCCTACCACGAACTTGACCCCGACGATAGGCGGCATCCCATCCTTTCCCGGCGCATGGTTTCCCAGTATTTTATGAATAATATCCATCAGATCTTTGTATGAGTCGTCAGTCGGATTTCCCATGACGTATCCTCCAAAATCAGGGGTGAGCCTGATTATTATTACTGATTAAGTATCTCTCTGATTCTGCTAAAGTCTTTCTGATGGCACATGACAAGAGCAGACAGCTCTTTTATCTCTGCATCAGATTCGCTACCGGTGAATTCAGCGGATTCGACCTTGTGTAACGCCTTTTCGAGCAGTTTTCTCTCGTCCTCATTGTAGCGGTACTGCCAGGAATTGCGCTCTGCCTCGCGGCGTCCTGCAGTGTCTAACGACGGGCGGACGCGCTGTAAGGCTGCCTCGAAGTGACGCAGGAAGATCTTCACGCTTGAGACGGCAAGCGAAATCTCTGCAGCATCATGGCCTGCCATGGCTTTGACGAACTCGCGGATGGCAGTCATTTTTGCCTCACGAACCAGTGCTTCGATGTCTGCTCCGACAAATCCATCGGTGGACTCGACCAGTTTATCGACCGAGACGTCATCAGCGATCATATCCTTAACCTCGCGGAGGTAGACATCCAGGATCTGCTTTCTGCCTTCTGCATCCGGCGGCGGGACAAAGATGTGCTGTTCTAAGCGTCCGGGGCGCATTAATGCCGGATCAATCATGTCCGGACGGTTGGTTGCTCCGATGATTACGACGTTCTTGAGCTCTTCTAATCCGTCAAGTTCGGTTAAGAACTGGCTGACGACGCTTTCGGTGACATGCGAGGAGCCTTCGTAGCTGCCGCGTCTTGGGACGATGGCGTCGATTTCATCGAAGAAGATAATCGACGGAGATGCCAGACGTGCCTTTCTGAAGATTTCGCGGACACCTTTCTCGGACTCACCGACCCACTTGGACATAAGCTCCGGCCCTTTGACCGAGATGAAGTTGCACTCAGACTCGTTGGCAACGGCTTTTGCAAGAAGGGTCTTACCCGTTCCAGGCGGACCGAAGAGGAGGAAGCCTTTCGGAGATTTGGTTGCGAACTGTTTGTAGACGTCAGCGTACTTAATCGGCCACTCGACTGCCTGCTGGAGTTCTTCTTTGACAGAGTCGAGGCCGCCGACACTTGACCAGCGGATGTCCGGAACTTCGACGAAGACCTCACGCATGGCGCTTGGCTGTACCATCTTTAAGGCGGACTCGAAGTCTTCTGCGGTGACACGCAGGCTTTCGAGCTTTTCAGGGCTCGGAGTCTCGTCCGGGTTCATGTTCGGGAACTCACGGCGCAGTGCATGCATGGCTGCTTCTTTTGCAACGAGGGATAAGTCCGCACCAACGAAGCCATGGGTTCTGTCTGCGTAGCGCTTGATGTCCACGTTTTCTGCAAGCGGCATGTTTCTGGTGTGGATCTCTAAGATCTGCTTTCTGCCGTCCTTGTCAGGGACACCGATCTCGATTTCGCGATCGAAGCGTCCGCCGCGGCGAAGAGCAGGATCGATTGAGTCAGGGAGGTTGGTTGCAGCGATTACGATGACTTTGCCGCGGGACTTCATGCCGTCCATTAACGACAGGAGCTGGGCAACTACACGGCGTTCCATCTCACCCTTGGACTCGTCACGCTTCGGGGCGATGGAGTCGATTTCGTCGATGAAGATAATGGCCGGTGCGTTCTTTTCGGCCTCCTTGAAGATTTCGCGGAGTTTTTCCTCGGAGTCACCGTAGTACTTGGAGACAATCTCCGGGCCGGAGATTTCATAGAACTGTGCCTGGGACTCTGTTGCGACGGCTTTGGCGATTAAGGTCTTACCCGTTCCCGGCGGACCGTAGAGGAGAACGCCCTTCGGCGGTTCGATGCCGAGTTTTTCGAAGACTTCCGGATGTCTGAGCGGGTACTCAATCATCTCGCGAACCTGGGAGAGTTCACGGCCTAATCCGCCGATATCTTCGTAGTGGACCTCGGGGCGTCCGTCATCTTCGTCCTCTTTGTGGACTTTGTCTTTATAGATGAACTGGGTTGCGGCCGTTACTACAGCATATTCGGACGGAGAAACATCAGAGACGATGAAGTTGTAGTAGTTGGAGAAGGAGAACTCATAGCCTTTGTAGACAAGTTCTCCCTGTAATCCATTCCGGAAGATGTCAGTATTCTGAATGGAGACGGCTTCACCGATTGGCTGGATGGTGATTTTATCTGCATAGAGCGGAGTAATCTTTTCCAGTTCGACCGGGCTGTCGAAGTTGGCGACTGCCTTTAAGCGGACGTCTTTGGTTAAGACAACTTTGCCCGGGCGGACAACCGGGTGGAAGTGAGCTCTGGCAAGGGCAGTCTTTTCGCCGGTAACTTTGACGTAATCACCTGCGGAGATGCCGAGTTTTCCCCGGTCATCCTGGGAGAGGAATGCATACCCGCTTTCATTGCTGTATGCATGTTGAACGGTTAAGGAGATTTTTTTGGTATCGGTCATTTTTATCACATGAGCTTTTGTGTTTACTTTAGGTAAGATATCGAAGTATTTAAAGAAATTCCATACGGCAATCGTTT
>JAFZFW010000109.1 GCA_017555685.1 Methanocorpusculum sp. | reverse complement strand
CTCGGCTTCGGTGCCATGCGGCTTCCCATTATTGACGGAGACGAGAGCCGGATTGATGAAGAAGCAACCGCGGAGATGGTCTCTGCAGCGTTTGCTGCAGGCATCAACTATTTTGATACCGCGTGGGGATACCATAGCGAGAACTCCGAGACGGTGATGGGCAGGATACTCAAAGAGTATCCAAGAGACAGTTTCTATCTCGCAACCAAATTCCCCGGCTACGATCCGGCAAACCTCAACCGGATGGAGGAAATATTTACCCGCCAGATGGAAAAGCTCCAGACAGATTACTTCGATTTTTATCTCGTCCACAATGTCTGCGAGATAAACATCGACTATTATGTAAAGCCGGACCTTGTTGAGTTCCTGAAAGCACAGAAAGCCGCGGGGAAAATCCGCCACCTCGGATTCTCGGTGCACGGCACGCTGGAAACCATGCAGCGGTTCCTGGATGTATTCGCAGACGACATGGAGTTCTGTCAGATTCAGCTCAACTGGTTCGACTGGAGCTTCCAGGATGCGAAGGCAAAGGTCGATCTCCTGAAAGAATACGGTATCCCCTTCATCGTCATGGAGCCGCTTCGGGGCGGAAAACTCGCCGCACTTCCGGCAGAGGCGGAAGCAAAACTGCAGGCGCTTCGACCCGACGAGACGATTCCTGCATGGTCGTTCCGCTATCTGCAGGGATTCGAAGATGCATTCGTTATCCTCTCCGGCATGTCGAATATGGAGCAGCTTTCTGCAAACTGCAAAACCTTCGAGACCTTTGCTCCGACAAACCCGGAAGAGAATGCAGTGCTCTATAAAATCGCAGAAGACCTGAACAAAGGAGTGCCTTGTACAGCATGCCGGTACTGTACAAAGTCCTGCCCGGCAGAACTGGACATCCCAAGGCTGCTGCATCTCTACAACGAGCACCTCTTCAGCGAGGGCGGGTTCATCGGAAAGCTCGCGCTCTCGGCACTGCCGGAAGACAAACAGCCGGCTGCCTGTATTGCCTGCGGAAAATGTGCAGAACTTTGCCCGCAGATGATTGACGTGCCCGGAGTGCTCCGGGAATTTACGGAGATTCTCAAAGAATAACCATGTCTGCTGAAACCTGGGAAAAAGGAGCGGGCAACCCGTGGGCTCTGCTTCCGTTTGGTGTATTCCTGTCTATTTTTTTGGGCAGCGGAATCATTTTTGGTGATTTCGGAGCGATGCCTGCAATTGTGGCATTTTTAATTGCCCTGCTGGTCGCTTTCCTGCAGAATCACAAACTGAAGTTCATGGACAAGATGTCGGTGATGGCCAAAGGGGTCGGAGACGTAAACATCCTGCTGATGTGCCTGATTTTCCTGTGTGCCGGAGCATTTTCCGGCGCTGTGACGGCTGCAGGAGGAGTTGAGAGCACCGTAAACTTCGGCCTTTCCATCATGCCCGCCGGACTTGCGGTTGCAGGCCTTTTTATCATCAGCTGCTTCATCTCCATTTCTATGGGAACCTCGGTTGGAACCATTGGAGCACTGGCTCCTATTGCTATAGGAATCAGCGTGAAAACCGGACTTCCGGCACCGCTTTGTGTCGCAACAGTTGTAGGAGGAGCGATGTTTGGTGACAACTTATCCATCATCAGCGACACCACAATCGCTGCGGTGAATACCCAGAGATGCGGTATGCGGGACAAGTTCAGAGAGAACTTCAAAATCGTTCTTCCGGCAGCGGTTCTGACCATCATCATTCTGCTCCTGATTACCGGAAGCAGTGATGCGGTAATCACCGAAGACTTATCCTACAACATCTTCAAAGTGCTCCCCTACCTTCTGGTGCTGATTGGCGCCCTGGTTGGCATTAATGTGTTTATCGTGCTTATCGGCGGTACTGTCCTTTCCCTGATTGTAGGCGTTACAACCGGCAGTATCGCGCTCAATCAGATGTTTACCGCAGTCGGAAACGGGATTTACGGGATGTATGACATCACAGTCATCTCGATTGTGGTCGTCTGTATTCTCTCTCTGGTCAAAACGAACGGCGGTATCCAGTGGGTTCTTGACTGGATTAAACAAAGAATCAAAAGTCAGAAAGGTGCGGAGTTCGGCATTGCCGGACTTGCGTTCGGTGTGGATTTGTGTTCCGCAAACAACACCGTAACGATAGTCACAGCGGGACCTATCGCCAAAGAGATTGCTGATGAGTATGGTGTTGATGCAAAACGTTCCGCATCGCTTCTGGATATCTTCAGTGCCGCAGCCCAGGGACTCATCCCGTACGGAGCACAGCTTCTGGCAGCAGCCGGACTGACCGGCCTTACCCCGTATATGATTATGCCCTATCTGTTCTATCCGATTTTAATGGCAGTCAGCGCACTGGTTTTTATCCTGTTCAGAAAGAGAAGTCCGGCGAAGGATAAACAGGTCTGAGAGAGAAAACAGAGGATAAAAAGCTGCGGGGAAGATGTGTGTACGTTTGTATGCAAAAATAGTGCGGGTTAAACCCCGCAAATCTCCATCAGCTTTTCCACATCCAGACAACTCTCCAGATGCCGTGCCAGATTATCATATGGGTCACCTTTTTCTGCGACAGGTTCATAGGGCAATCCCCGAACCTCAGAAAGATAGGACACAAGCGCATCCACTGCAGATGCGTTGTCGAAGAGCCCATGCAGGTAAGTGCCGAAAACAAGTCCGCCTTCTGCAACAGCACCTTCATCTGCAAACGCTGAATTTCCAAAGACCGCAGAGACACCGGCATGAATTTCATATCCATGAACCGTCCCCATGCGGGAGAGGATTGGGCCATACGACTCTGCGACACGGGTTTTCTGGACGGTGATTTTCTTATCCGTCAGGAACCCGGTTTTGATGTCAAGCAAACCAAGTCCTTCATACTCCTTTGAGATCGTTCCTTCGAATGCAGCATCAAAGATGGTCTTACCCATCATCTGATACCCTCCGCAGATGCCGATTACCGGCTTTCCTGCGGCGGCAAACTCTTTGATGCGTACATCAGCTCCCGCGGCTTTCAGTTCTTCTAAGTCTTCGACCGTATTCTTTGAGCCGGGAAGAATCACGCAGTCAAAGCCGCTTAAATCTGCGGAAGGCTCAACATAGGAAACCGCCGCCGCACGCTCCAGAAGCGCAAAGTCAGTAAAGTTTGCGATATGGCTGTAGCGAAGGATGGCGATTTTAATCGGCGAGTCGGATGCCTTCTTGTCTCCAAGGGATAAGGAGTCCTCGTCAGGGATATCAATATCCGCGTAGGGTACAACTCCTAAAACCGGAACACCCGTGAGTTCCTCAAGGATTTTTCTCCCCTCATCAAAGAGGCTGACATCCCCTCTGAATTTATTGATGATGACTCCTTTCACCAGCGGGCGGACATCATCAGGAAGAAGGGAGATTGTTCCATACACCTGCGCAAAAACGCCCCCTCTCTCGATGTCAGCGACTAAAATAATCGGCAGGCGAAGACGTTTTGCCAGAAGAATGTTTGCGATATCTCTCTCATAGAGATTCACCTCGGCAGCCCCGCCCGCTCCTTCGATGACTACTGTCTCATAGGATGCGGCAAGCGTCTCGTATGCCGCAACCGCTTTTTCCAGAAGCTCGTCCGTTTCCTGATAGTAATCCGTGATTTTTACATCCTTGTATGGTTCGCCCAAAAGAACAACCTGAGACACACCGTTTGACTTCGGCTTCAGGAGAATCGGGTTCATCAGTTCAGACGGGAAGGTACGGGCGGCAAATGCCTGAACTGCCTGTGCGATACCGATCTCTTTTCCAAGCCCGGTCACGTAGGAATTCAGGCTCATATTCTGAGACTTAAAAGGAGCAGAGGCAATGCCTCTGTTTGCGAGAATCCGGCAGATGCCGGCAACAATAGTGCTCTTCCCCGCATGCGAGGAAGAGCCGAGAATCATTATGGACATTTAGACCATCGGGGTGATGATATTGATTAAGACAACCGGGTCGACTGCGAAGTAGACCAGGAAGAGAGTAAGCACCAGTACAACTGCAAAGAGTGCCGGCTTCCAGGCAAGAATCTTCTTACCGTCAAGAGGTCCGACCGGAAGCATGTTGAAAAAGGCAAGCATGGCGTTAATCTGGCATCCGATCCATCCGATGTAGAACAGGAATCCTGCCATGGTGAACGGGTTGAAGAATAATCCACCCGAAACTGCCTCGACACCGCCGAGGAAAACACCGGCGAACATGATTACTGCAAACGGAATGATTAAGATGATGTTGACCATCGGACCGGAGATGGAGATGATACCATTCTCACGCTTGGTCATCTGACGTCCTGCAGTATTGATGAGCGTTGCTCCCGGGGCAGCGAAGACAATACCGGTGATGACAGCAACAGCGACAGCAATTACCAGCATCTGCGTACTCTTTCTAAACTCTGCCCAGTAGCCGAACTTAATTGCGGCAAACTTGTGGGCGAGTTCGTGGAGTACAAAGGAAAGTCCTACAGTGATTAAGGCAACGACAAAGGTCAGAAGCATCTTTTCCGGAGACAGGATGGAGAAACCCTGCATGAAGACTGCAAGGATTCCGCTTGCTCCAAGAGTGAAGGCGACCGCTAAGGCGAGCCAGGCGATAACTAAGTCCTTCTTTTCGAATGGTGAGAGTTTGAACTTCATAGATTACTCCCCGCAGGCGATGCGGACACAGTCCTCGAGGCTTCCAAGGCGCGGGACGGTACTGCACATGCCTGGCAGATAGGTGAATGCTTTTCCGGAGTTGGTCATAACACATCCGCGCTTTTCAAAAAGCGGGGAGACGACCATACAGGTGTCCTGGATGACGCGGGCTCCGCTCTTCTGAATCTTAGCAACTGCATCTGCACAGGAGCTCTTCATCTCAGCAGCGGCAAAGACGTAGAACGGCATCTTTACGGTTCTGCCGTCAAGCATGTCTGCAAGCTCCTGCAGCTCGTCGCGGGATAAGTGCGGGCAGCCGACAGCAACTGCTTCCGGCTCGAGGTCACTGAAGAGTTCCTTGATTTCCTCGGTCTCGATAGTGATAACCTCGCGCTCGTCCTCTGCGAAGTGTTTCTTGAAGAACGGGAAACGTGCCTCCGGCGTGATGTCTTCTACATGGAAGAGTGCAACAGCGCCGGATGCGGCCATGGCTGCACCCATGCTCTTGAGCATGTCTGCTTTCGGGCGGATTCCTCTAAAGAGCGGAATCTTGTTTCCGGAGATAGCTCCTGCGATGATTCCAAGCGCTCCGTACTCTGCCTGCGTCCAGGTTTTTGCTGCCTCCGGATCTGCTAACCGGAACTCAATCTCCGGCAGTCTGTTCTTGACAATGTGGAGACCATACTCCGGCGTCTTTCCGGTTAATGCGGATGCGAGAGCGGATGGTCCGCCCTCACGGTTGGTTCTTGCACCAAGGACAGAGTTTGCGTAGACGACCGCAGAAGACTCAGACCATGCGAGGTGGTCTCCGCGCTCGATTAAAGTGAAGTAGTACGGAGTACAGGAACAGGTTGGTCTGATGCCGAGTTTTGTATATGCGGCATTTACTTCAAGCTGCTTTTTGCCGAACTCCGGGGAGATGCCAAGAGACTCCCAGCCCTCACGCGGCATCCCGATCGGGTTTAAGAATGAGGGGACAACTGCCTTTCCGGATAAGGAGTTGAGCCACTCAAGGCCGGCATCGCCGATGGTCTTGAAAGACGCGCCGGAGACCTGTACATTTTTGACCTCGATAAGCCGCTCGGCGTCGTATATTTTGCCGAGGGAAACGAGGATTTCCATCATTTTCTGCTTGGTTTCGCCATACTCTCCATCAAGAAGAGCCTGGTCGTATCTATCTAACTGCATTCTTTTATTCCTCCTTATTATTCTGCCAGTCAGCCCGTATAAATTCATCCTCACGGCCGAGCGGGATGGTGGCATCCACTCCTGCTTTTACGTTTAAGCCGTCTCCGATTCTGCACGGGTCAAGCGATGAGCCGCGGACGCCGGAGATAATCATGACATCCTCGTCAGCTCTGACACGGGTTGCAACCGCAAACTCGACATCCTCCGGGCTGTAGATGTCGATGTCTTCGTCTACCACGACCACGTGTTTCAGGCTCGTGTGTGCGGCAAACGCTGCCATAATCGCGTTTTTCCCGTCTCCTTCGGTCATCTTCTTAATCTGGACAACCGCGTGGAAGTATCCGGCGCCCCCCTTGGTGAGGTAGACATCGCGAACGTTGGTAACGCCGGCGACTGCCGCGTAAATCTTCGGCTCATAGGGGGCACCCATGAGCATTTTGTGTTCTGCGCCTGCAGGGACAAGGGCATGGTAGATGAAGTCATCTTTGAGATGCATGCCTTCAAGCTCAATTACCGGCTGCATGCGAACCGGATCATATGTTCCGCTGATGTCAACAAACGGTCCTTCTTCGGCGAGCTCAGCAGTCATCCATCCATAGAGGATGATTTCTGCGTCCGGCACTCTGACTCCATTCGGGCAGGTGTGGAGCGGGAGTTCTTTTCCGCAGATTTCTGCAGCATATGCCATCTCTTTTCCTTCGGGTACACGAGTACAGGCGGCAAAGGTAACAGCAGGGTGTGTTCCAATGGTAATGGCGATTGGAAGCCGTTCTCCTTTGGCAAGAGCTGCCTGCAGGAGTTTGTAGGTGTGGCGGCCTTCTACAATTCTGCCGACTAAGTGTGTGCTGTCTTTGACCAGCAGCCGGTGAATCGAGGCGTTCTCCACTCCGCCGAATGCTGAGTAGACGATGCCTGTTGTCAGATATCGTCCGGCATCTTTGGGGAAGTGTTTGAGAATCGGAATCCGGGAAAGGTCAGCCGTTTCGAACTCAAGACATCCGCCGTCGGCAACTGTCCCGGAGAAGGTACAGGCAGCAAGCCGCTTTACCAAATCTCCTTCCGGGATGCCGAGGGCAACAGCAAGCGACCTGCGGTCGACGACTGTGTTCATCACTGCTTTGTGTCCTTCGAGGTCTTCGAAGACCAGCATTTTGTCTGCAGGATACGCAAGCTGTGCGGCTTCAAGCTCGGTTGAGACCGGACGGGAGATGACTTCCGCCAGACCTGCATCAATCATATTCTGAATAAACTCTCGCATGTTACTGCCACCGTTTTCCAATCTGATGTTCAATGCCGCAGTGGTCAAGGATGCGGGCAACAATCATATCGGCTAACTCTGAAACGGACTGCGGGTTGGTGTACAGCGGAGGAGAGGCCGGCATGATGACTGCTCCCGCATCATGTGCTGCAAGCATGTTGGTTAAGTGGATACGGTTGTACGGTGTCTCCCGCGGAACGAGGATTAAGCGTCTGCGCTCTTTGAGGCAGACGTCAGCCGCTCGGGCAATAAGTGTGTCCGCATATCCGTTTGCAACAGCAGAAAGGGTCTTCATACTGCACGGCACAATCACCATGGCATCATAGAGAAAAGAGCCGCTTGCAACATCTGCTTCAAGACGGGTGTTGTCTTCATAGACTGCAGGGTATCCGTCAAGGCTGATGGCTTCATATTCAGCGACTTTTTTTGCGGCATCGGAGATGATGATATGTATCTCCGCTTTGCCGGAGAGAGCGTCAAGTAAGCGTTTGGCATAAAGAATGCCTGAAGCTCCGGTGATGCCGACGACAATCCGTTTCATTCTATGATATATATTGGCGCTGATAGGTTATGAGATTTGTTTGGAGGAATCACTGCAGTTCCAAAATCACTGCAAACAAAAACCGCTCCGTCTCCTCCAAAGATACAAGCGACATCCGCTCCTGTACCGTATGGCACGCTTCAATCGTCGGGCCGAATGAGATAATCTGCATATCCGGATACTTTTCCTGAATCATTCCGCACTCAACACCACCGTGCGTGGTCTCGATTAGCGGGCGTCTGCCAAACAGGCGTTCATAAATCTCTGCGGTACGCAAAACGAGTGGGGAGTTTTCATCT
>JAFZFW010000108.1 GCA_017555685.1 Methanocorpusculum sp. | reverse complement strand
ATCTGCTCTTGGCTACCTCACGATTGCCGCAAGCATGGCTGTCTGGGCATTCTTCTATATCTTCAACGCCTCCGACCTCGTCGCAGACATCATTTATGCACTTGACGGTGTCTACGCACTCCTGATGATTCTTGTTGGAATCCTTCTATTCGCCGTCGCTAAGATGCGGTTTACTCCGGTGATGTTCCTCCTTGCAGGAGCTCTTCTTGCAGTCAGCTCTGTTATCGGAGACAGCTTCGAGTTTATCCTTGGAATCCTCTTCCTCGTCCTTGGAATCTTCGCAGTTCTCAGAACCGAATCCCGCATCCTTCCGGGACTGATGTTTATCATCTACGGAATCAGCTACTTCATCGGACCTGTCGCTGTCGGCGCCGGAATCACCATCCTTGCCGTCATCGTCAACGGACTGCCGGCAGTAATCGCCCTCTACTTAGCGGTTGCAACCTTCTCCCAGAAGAAGCTCCCGCTCTTCTAATCTTTTTTCAGAACCATTTAGAACACACTTTTGATTGCTCCGCTGTTTTGTCTTGCCCCCCGCTCCACTCGCACTACCTCTACTTTATTAGGAGAAACAGCGAAGAGTATAGTATAACATCGAGGGAGACACGGCAGCATGACTGAAGAAAATACCGAACCGTACAAACCAACCGGTTTGTTCAAAAAATACATAACCGCAAACAAAATTTTCAAGAACCGCGAGGTCCTGCGTCACAGTTACAGCCCCCGCGAACTTCCGCACAGAGCCGATCAGATTGACTCCATCGCAGAAATCTTAGCACCTGCACTGCAGGGAGCAACCCCTTCGAACATCTTAATCTACGGAAAAACCGGAACCGGCAAGACCGCGACCGTAAAGTTCGTCGGAACCGAGCTCGAAAATGAAAGCTCCGGATTTACCCCCTGCCGTCTTGTTCACTTAAACTGTGAGACCATCGACACCCAGTACCGTGTTTTAGCACAGATTGCAAACCATGTCTCCGGGCTTGACTTAAAGCCGAGCGACCGGGTCAAAAACACCATCCCGCCGACCGGATGGCACACCGACCAGGTATACTCCGAGCTCAAGAACATCTTAGAACAGGCAGGAGGACTTCAGATTATCGTTTTGGACGAAATCGACAAACTCGTCAAGAAAAGCGGAGACGACACCTTATACAGCTTAACCAGAATCAACAGCGACCTCGTCAACTCCCGGGTCTGTATTATCGGAATCTCCAACGACTTAACCTTCAAAGACTTCCTTGACCCGCGAGTATTGTCCTCCCTTTCCGAAGAAGAAATCGTCTTCCCGCCGTACAACGCAGACCAGCTCCGCGACATCCTAAACCAGAGAGCAAAAACCGCATTCCTGCCGGATGTCGTGCCTGAAGAAGTCATCGGACTCTGTGCCGCCCGTGCCGCACAGGAACACGGTGACGCACGCCGTGCACTCGACCTGCTTCGCGTCTCCGGAGAACTCGCAGAACGCGAAGGAGCAGACATCGTTCAGATAAAACACGTCGGCGCTGCACAGGAAAGCATTGAGACTGACACCATGAGCGAGTGCATCAAAACACTCCCGGTCCAGAGCAAAATCGTACTCTGCTCCATGCTCCTTCTCTCGTCTTCCGGACAGAAGGTCTTCACCAGCAGTGCAGTAATTAATGTGTACCGCGAACTTGCCCGCGAGCTTGACACCGACCCGTTAAGCCACAGAAGAGTTTCCGATCTGATTAACGACCTTACCATGCTTGGAATCGTCACCTCGCGGGTCGTCTCGCATGGAAGATACGGCAGAACAACGGAAATTTATTTTAAGAGCCCGACGAATGACATACGTAAGGTAATCATGAGCGAACCGCGGTTCCAGGAATGCTCCATCCTTACCCCGCTCATCAAATAAGGTGAATACTATGGACGAAATTGATACCACTATCTTAAAGGAATTACAGAACAACAGCAGAATCCCCTCCGCCGATCTCGCATGCATGCTCGAAATCACCGAGGAAGAGGTTGAAGCAAGAATCACCGGTCTTAAAGAGGCAGGAATTCTTCGCAGCTGTACTGCTGTCATCGACTACTCCGTTACCGGTGACGACAACGTTATCGTTGTGTTATCCCTCAAAGTCACCCCGGAAAAAGGTCTTGGCTACGACGGCATTGCCGAGAAAATCTCCCGCTTCCCGCAGGTCGAAAGCGTCCACCTCTTAACCGGAACACACGACTTCCAGATTACCATCCACGGAAAAACCATGACCGAGGTATCCCGCTTCGTTGCTGAGCAGATTGCCTCCATCGACGGTGTGCGCGAAACCATGACGCAGATCATCATGCGAACCTACAAAGAGCAGGGAGTTCCCATGTCGCGTCCCGGAAACCGCGACCGCCAGCTCATCCACTTCTGAGGCGTATCATGCGGAGCTTTGTATCAGATGTAGCCCGCGACATTAAGCCGTCGGGTATCAGAAAGTTCTTCGACCTCGTCTTAACGATGGACAGTGACGACGTCATCAGTTTAGGTGTTGGAGAGCCGGACTTCGATACGCCGTGGAGCATCTCGAAGGCAGCAATCACCTCCATCGAAAAGGGAATGACGATGTACACCTCCAACCGCGGACTGCCTGAACTCTGCGGTCTGCTCTGTGAGGACTTCAAAAACCGGTACGGCGTCGAGTATGACCCAAAGTCCGAGGTCATCTTTACGACCGGTGTCTCCGAAGGTCTTGACATCGCCATGCGTGCTGTGGTCAATCCGGGCGATGAGGTCTTAGTCGTTGACCCGTGCTTTGTATCCTATCAGCCGGAGGTCTACCTCGCCGGCGGACGCCCCAAACCGCTTCCGTGCAGAGCCGAGGACCAGTTCAAAATCACGCCTGACTCGCTGATGGAACACCTGACGCCGAAGACGAAGGTGCTCATGATGAACTTCCCGAACAACCCGACGGGAGGAGTCATGAACCGGGATGACTTAAAAGCCATCGCCGATATCATCATCGACCATGACCTTTTAGTCATCTCCGATGAAGTCTACTCCGAGCTTTCCTATGAGGAGAAGCACACGGCAACTGCATCCATTGACGGTCTCTTCGAGCGGACGATTACCTTAAACGGCTTCTCGAAGGCATATGCAATGACCGGCTGGCGTCTTGGATATCTCTGCGCTCCGAAGGAAATCTGCGATGCAGCACTCAAGATTCACCAGTATGCAATGATGTCTGCCCCGACTGCCTCCCAGTTTGCAGCTATCGAGGCATTAAAGTCCGGCGAGGAAGCCAAAGATGAAATGGTCGCCGAGTACCGTATCCGCCGCAACCTCTTCGTTAAAGGCTTAAACGATGTCGGCCTCTCCTGCCACGTCCCGCAGGGGGCATTCTATGCCTTCCCGTCGATTGAGTCCACCGGCCTTACCGACGAGGAGTTTGCCGAGCGTCTCTTAAAGGAACAGCAGGTGGCGGTCGTTCCGGGCAGTGCATTCGGTGAGAGCGGACACGGTCATATCAGAACCTGTTACGCTGTCGAGCGCCCGAAACTTATCGAGGCAGTACGCCGTATCGGCGAGTTTGTGGATTCCCTCTGATGCAGAAACGGGCGATTGTTCAGCGATTCCTTGACGCAGGCCTCCTGGTCCACCCGGAGGTCGTAAACTATGTCAGCGAAAGCGGAGCGTCCGGGATTATCGAGGGAATCATCAGCTCGCTCCCGCACGGGGTAACGGTCGTCACCCCGAGAGAAGTTGCCGGGATGACCGCGCTTCGAACCGACAAGCTCGATGTGGGCCTGGCTTCGCTTCCGGAGATTCTTGCCGGACGGGACGGAACTTCTGTTCCGCTCGCTGACCCGGAGTCCTGCTACCGGATGTTTCGCAACCGCTACGATACGTTAGCCCAGATGATGAAGGGCCGCCTCACCCCGTATCCGATTGAGGCGCTGACGCGTTCGGGAAGCAAGTATGCGGACTCGGACATCGGGGTCATCGGTATGGTCGTTTCGACCTCGACCTCCGGCAAGGGACACCGTATTGTGGAGATTGAAGACCCGACCGGCTTTATCAAGGTTCTGTTCAACAAAAACCGCGAGGGCTTTGACGAGGCGGAGAAGATTTTACCGGACGAGGTTATCGGGGTGAAAGGAAAGCTCGCTCCGGCACAGCCCGGCGGAGTTTCGTCAGGGATGGTCTTTGCCGATACGCTCTTCCGCCCGGACATCCCGCTTACGCACACCTTCTCCCCGCCGCGGGGAGAGCCGGCAAAGGCGGCGCTTATCTCGGATGTGCATGTGGGCAGTGACACCTTCCTGGAGGATGCATGGGACCGCTTTACCGAGTGGATGCACCAGCACCCGGAGGTGAACTATCTCTTAATCGACGGTGATGTGGTAGACGGTATCGGTATCTAT
>JAFZFW010000107.1 GCA_017555685.1 Methanocorpusculum sp. | reverse complement strand
GCATGCTCGAGCCGTGAGCAAGCCCGAAGGGCTGGCGATTCGTGTTCTATGAGTAAGGACTGAGAATCCCAATCATCGTAAATAATTCTAAAAGAGGGTTTCACTAGGTCGGCTTGAAGTGAAACTTCATGAGTGTTTTTCTAAAAAAGCGTGAACCCATACCCGCTTCAGAATAGCGCGAGTACGACAAAGTTCAGGACAAAGAGTGTGGAGAACACCCAGATAATCGGATGAACCTTCTTTGCTTCTCCTCTAATCAGATGAACGAGACAGTAGAGGATAAAACCAACCGCCACACCGTAGGCGATGCTGTAGCAGAGTGCCATAAAGACTGAGATGAAGAAGCAGGGAATTGCCGTCTCCAGCTTCTCCCATCCAAGGCTTCCAAGCACGCTCAGCATCATGCATCCCACGATAATTAACGCAGGAGATGTTGCCGCAAGCGGGACAGATGATGCAAACGGCAGCGTCACCACGCTGATAAGGAAACAAATCGCCACAACAACTCCGGTCAATCCGGTTCTTCCGCCTTCTGCAATACCTGCAGAGCTTTCCACAAATGTTGTCACATTGGATGAACCAAAGATTGCTCCGAGTGTTGTCGCACTCACATCCGCTAACAGCGCACGGTCGGTCTTTGTACTGAATCCGCGGGAAGTTTCCATCTCTGCAAGGTCGGCATCCGAGAAGAGACCAACCTTTCTGCCGCTTCCAATCAGCGTTCCGACCGTCTCGAAGATATCACACAGACTAAACGACAGAATCGTAATCAGGACAAGCGGAATCATCGTCACATCAGAGAACAGTGAGGGTAGTCCCTCTGCCGTAAAAATCGCACCGAAGGTTGTCGGAAGAGAAGCAAACGCATCTGCAAAGGTAACAGAAGCCACGGGTGCTGTTACGCCGAGCGGGATTCCTGCCACCGTTCCCGCGGCGATTCCAATAATAAGCGCTCCTTTTACCTTCTTGATAATCAGAATCAGACTGACAACAAACGCGAAGAGGAAAACAAGAATATCTGCGGTATTCAGCGGAGCAAGGGACGGCACGCCTTCAAACTGAATCAGTCCCGCATTTAAGATGCCGACATAAATCACAAAAATACCGATACCGCAGGAGATAGCATCCTTCAAAACTTTCGGGATAGCAAGAATCAGCCGTCTGCGGATGCTGGTTACCGTGATAAAGATGTTAATCAGTCCGCAGATGAACACCATTGAAAGTGCCTGCTGCCACGTAAAATCAAGCGCGAAACAGATGGTGTACACAAAGTACGACATCAGCCCCATTCCCGCAGCCTGCGCAAGCGGCAGGTTAGCGAGGAATGCCATAATCAGCGTTCCGCAGATGGAAGCGATAATTGTTGCAAGAAATACCGCTCCCCACTCCATACCGGTCTGGCTGAGCAGGCTTGGCGCTACGACGATGATGTAGGACATCGCAAAAAATGTGGTCAGTCCTGCAATTATCTCGGTAGATATCGTGGTTTTATTTTCTTTCAGTTTGAAGATGCGTTCCAGAAGCATGCAATTGCTGATTATAGGTTGGTTTTCTGACTCATTTATGGATTGTTCTTAGAAGAACATATCCAGTGTTGTTTTCTTCGCGACTTTCGGGTCGAACTCATCCCAATCCCATCCAAGCGCATCAAAGATTCTGGTAAGCGGCGCCTGAATGGTCTTTTCGAGCATCAAATCCCAGTCGATTTCAAATGCGCTGTCGGGAATCTGGTCTGGATACTCGAAGCAGATGACATCCGTCTCCGGATACTTGTCGGGATTTAGGATGCGTTTGATGTACACTCGCTTCGGCTTGCTTCCGCGTTTGAAGTCGGTTCCAAGATACTGATTTGCATACATCGCCCCGCGGCTGTGAGAATCCGGTCTTGCGTAATCGTCCAGTGATTTGTTGATGCCTCCGGGGATGCCTGCCTTGTCGAGCGGGCACTTTCCGGCGCGGTAGTCCTTTAAGACCTGCGGGAGATAGGAGGAGATGGCGGCTTTGCCGTCACCTTTTAGAATCATCTCGAGAACTGCCCCCTGCGCCTCGCGGGTAATGGCTGCGGAGTCGGAGCGCTTCATCTCGAATCCGGCGATGTCGATTTTATCGACCTCTTGCCCTTCCTTCCAGGTTAAGTGTCCTGCATACCGCTTCTTCGCGCCTCCCTGGAAGAAGCGGCGGTAAATCTTCTCGAACTTAATCGAGAAGTAACAGTCGTCAGCCCCAAGCGTTTCTTTGGCGAAGGTCGGATAGCTTGCATTGAGTTCCTTTTCGAGCTTTCGGGCGATTTCAATCGTCTCTTCCTGCGAGACCATCGGAAGCTGTACAAAGCAGGAGTCGGTATCTCCGTAGATTACCTCGTAGCCGTTTTCGTTGATGATTTTTCTCGTGTGCTGAATAATTGCTCGACCCACAGAGGTGACGGCGGAGCCAATTTCCCGGTCGTAGAGACGGAATCTTGCATAGCCGGAAACGCCGTAGTATGCGTTCATGATGACCTTTAAGACATTCTGCTGCATGTCGTAGAGGTGGTATTCATCCGAATCATACGCGAAGGTGTTTCTGAGTTTTTTCTTGTTGTCTCGTTCGGTCAAGAGTTCGCCGATGATACTTCTTGTCAGCCCGTCCGGGCTTTTCTTGAACCGGATGCCGTTTGGCGCATGAATCTCGCCTTCGGGAGACTTGGTCTCCTGCGAGGCGTTTAAGGTCATCATGGCCATTGGATAGAGCGACTTTAAGTCGAGCACAATCACATTCTCACAGACACCCTTCGACGGAGCAAAGACGGTTGCTCCTTCAAACTCCTCGCCGACGCCGTTTCCTTTGGATGGGAGAACGAACTTTCCAAATGCCCGGCGGAGGATGAAGATGTCAACCACATTAGACGAGTTGAGTGTTTTGTCGAGCGGGCAGCCCACATAGCGCGAGACCTCCTGGAAGAACTCAACGATGCTGTTTTTTCGGTTGATGCCGACACACAGCTCCACATCCTTGAAGTTGTACTCAATCATCTTCAGCGGGTCGTTGTTCCAGAGGTCGCCTAACGTTCCGGTGTAGCGAACCTTTCTCTCGCCTAACTCCTCTTCGGCGATGGCATCTAAGCGGTAGGACTCTTTCTGTCCGCTCTGCATCTTTTTGTATGCGGTAAGCAGGTCGAAGATGACGCGTCCGCGCATGGCGTTTCGGTCAACAACGCCCGGAAGGCGGGCGAAAACGTCCGGCTTGAATCCGAGGACTTCTGCCCGCTTTAAGATATATGCGGCATCGAAGTCTGCGAAGTTCCAGCCGGATAAGATGTCAGGATTTTTCTCCTGAATGTATGCAACGAATGCCTTGATGAGTTCGCGTTCGGAATCGAATGCGTATATTGTATGGCGGTTTTTGTCAAAGCAGCCGTTTGGTAGCGCCTCTGCCGCGGGAAGCGGTGTTTCTCCGTTGAGGAAGAAGGTGGTGTAGCAGTCGTCAAAGGAGTCATGGCAGGTGATGCAGTTAATCGCATCGCGTTCTGCCTCCGGGAATCCATAGCGGTCGTCACACTCGATATCGCACATGCAGACTCTTGCCTTCGAGAGAACATGTGCGGGGGAGAGTTCGGTGTAACTGCAGGTTTCTGCCGGGAAGGAGACGCCGCCGGTTAAGCCTAAATCAATCAGGAAACGGGTGGCGAACGGAATGTCGGCTTCGAAGTGGTGATAGTTTTCTCTTGCCGCCCGCACGTCTCCGGGTTTATCGGTATAAATCCGGATAAGCGGCTCGCCTTTGATGGAGAGCGCTTTATCTTCGGTTACTTCGAGATTTTTCGGGTGCGGTCGATGCGCTTCGCTTGCCTTTACCCAGAAGTAGGGGCGAAAACCGGTTACCTGTACTTCGTGCGCTGTTCCGTCTGCTTCGCGGCCGAAGATGTGGACAACCGGTCCTGCCGGAGTGTTTGAGTATTCCGCCTGAT
>JAFZFW010000106.1 GCA_017555685.1 Methanocorpusculum sp. | reverse complement strand
GTTAATATGTCGGCACATCCAATATGATATGCCGATTTAGGCTGAGGTAGTCTAGTGGTAGGGCGCGGGCCTGGAAAGCCCGTGAGGCGAAAGTCTCTCGTGAGTTCAAGTCTCACCCTCAGCGCTCACTTTTTCTGAATTGTTTTGTATGTAATTTCTCGTAAAGCAGTACTGCTTGTTCTTCGCTCTTTTCCACATCTTAATTATCCTTCCCGCCCAATAGTAAGACACTATGGTAGAGCTTACGATCAAAAAGCGCCACGCAATAAAAAAAGGGCAGCTCAACTCCTTAATGCAGAAGCTTGCAGAAAGCATCGGAGATGATGCAAAACTCTATACTGCCCCGATGATTGAAATCGCCGAGACTGCAGCGAAGTTCAACATCTACATCATCGACAAAAAACCGCTCTTAATGGAAAAAGACGAATGGGCATTCCCGACCCTTCGCGGAGCTGTTATGCGCCCGTTCTCCGGACGCCGCATCATCGTTGACATGGGCGCTGTTCCGTACATGGTAAACGGAGCAGACATTATGCGTCCGGGAATCGTTGATGTAACCGAAGATGTCAAGGCAGGACTTCCGGCATTAGCCGTTGACGAAAGCCACGGAAAACCCTTAGCGGTTGTCATTCCGCTCTATGATGCAGAAGGCATCCTCGCGCTGGAGAAAGGAAAGGCCGCCAAAAACATTCACTACATTGGCGACGAGCTCTGGAACCTTGAGCTCTAAATGACCTCAGACAGATAAACATATAAATTCTCTCACTAAACTATCTATCATATGGGATTTCTTGACGGAGTATTTGGTTCGAAGGACAAAAAGCAGTCCGACGAAGAAACATATATGAAACTCGACCTTCAGGCATTCGAAGGAGCAGCAGGCGAGCCGGCACCGGCAACCATGTATGTGAAAGTTGCCTCGGTCACTGACATCAAAGACTGTCCGGCAATCAAGGACGAAATCTACAACGGAAACATCGTCATTGTTGACATCGCCAAACTCAAGCTCGACAAAATCATGTTCGACAGAGTCATGGGTGATTTACGCGCAGTCTCCCGCGATGTGAACGGAGATATCATCGGCCTCGGCGACCAGAGATACGTTATCGTCGTCCCGACCGGTGTCCGCATCTCCCGCGAAAAGATTGGCGGATATTAATATCAATGCGGCAGATTGTAACAGCCCCGTGTCCTGACTGCGGAAAGGAGATCAAGTTCATCTATGACACGGAAAATATCCCCTATTTTTCCGACATCCTTTTAATCAGCGGCGTATGCGACTGCGGATTCCGTATCGTCGATACGATGATCCTAAACGAGCGTGAGCCCTGTATCTGGGAGATGGAAGTCACCGCTGTCGAGGACTTAAATGCCCGTGTTGTCAGAAGTACCGCAGGCGAAATCGATATCGAAGAGCTCGGCTTAAACATCAAGCCGGGACCGGCCTGCAGCGGATTTGTCTCCAACGTCGAAGGCGTCCTAACCAGAGCCGAGAGTGCGGTTCGCAGCGCTCTTCTCTCTGCAGAAGGAGATGAAATCCGTGCAGCGATGGAGGTATTGGAAAATATCAATAAAGCTCGCGAAGGAGAGTTCTCCTTTACGCTGAAAATCACCGATCCGTCCGGAAACTCCGGTATCGTATCGCCGAAAGCAAAACGGACAAAACTCGATGTCGAGCGCGAAGACGGCATGAGTTTCGTCCCCTACAACTGATTTTTTATGGACAATCCGCGCTATACGCTAACAGACGAAGAGATGAAATCTCTTTCTGCGGTTCTTTCCGAGCGAAGTATTCCGAAACTGAACCAGTTAACTCTTTCCTATATCGAAAAGATCACGGAAAAGAAGTGGAACGACGAGGCAGTCTTAGAAAAGATCCGTCAGGCAATCGTCGGACAGAAGGAGTCGTACTGGAAGGAAGGCGAGAAGAAGTCGGTTGCCTATCGCGGAGCATACAGTGTGCTTTCCTATATGGCATACCAGATGCCCGGATATGTGCATGAGGTATCCGAGTTCTTTGCCTCTCTTCTGACAGCCGGTCTTGTCAGAAAACACATCCGTGTTCTGGATTTAGGCGCCGGTCCCGGAACAGCAACGATTGGTATCGCCCGTGTGTTATCCGCAGTCCCGGGGATGACTGCGGAAGTGACTGCCGTTGAGCGTGCAGACACGCACCGTGAGGCATACTCCTATCTGGTCCCGCGTCTTCTGCAGTCGTTTGGCGGAAACACGAAGGCCGCAAAACCAATCCCGCTTGATATCACCAAAGAGCTTCCCGAAGGAGAGTTCGACCTGATTATCTGTGCGAATGTCATCAATGAACTGACCTCTCTTGACCGCGAAGGAAAAGCAGACCTTCTGGTATCGTTGTCCGGGCTTCTTTCCCGTGACGGAAATCTGGTGATTCTCGAACCGGCAGACCTGGAAAATGCAACAGCACTGCGTGATGTTTCCCGTCTGGCAAAGGAGAAGGGACTGACGATTTATGCGCCGTGCAATGATATCCGCGGCGTTCCCTGTAAGGTTTCTCCCTGCTGGACCTTCCGGTCCTATGCAGACATCCGCCCGACGCGCCTGATGTATGCGTTAGGCGGAGAGAAGGAGAAGTACCGGTTCGTCAACACGGATGTGAAGTTCTCGTATGCGGTTTTCAGAACCGACGGTCATCGGAAATGCGGATATAAGATTCCGGCTGATGCGAAGCGTGCCCGGCTTTCGCAGATTAAACGCCACGAAGGAAAACGCATCCATGTCAC
>JAFZFW010000105.1 GCA_017555685.1 Methanocorpusculum sp. | reverse complement strand
TGAGGATTTCTAACAACCTTAAATTTTTCAAAAAATGCTTTCATCTGTCTCATGTAGACAGAAGATATTTCCACCGCGGGCGGCTCCGGCTCGTACGTCGCCGCCCCGCACCCCATATTTTACAAAAAGTATTCATTAACCTTTATTTTAGAAACGGGGTGCGGAGCCGCGACTTCGGCGCGGAGCGGCTCGCGGTGGGAATATCCTCATTTGGGCTAAGTGATGAGGAAGAACCTAGTCAAACTATGTTGTGTGTTGATTTGGAGTTTAGAAAAAAAAAGAGGTTGTTAGAAATCCTCAAATTATTTGGTAAGCGGCATATTCCACGAGGTCTCGTTCTCTAACACGAACTCCCACTCCTCGCGGCAGTTCTCCCCCGCATCCCATACTGCCTGCAGTACTGCTTTGTCCCCGGAAAGCGAGTACTCATTAATCGCGGAAACGATTTCCTTATCCAGACATCCCTCAACCTGCTTTTCCCCGTTGTGCGGGCCGCGCTTGAAACCGCCGCCGACCGGATCACATGAGACAAACACATCCGCATCGAGCAGGACCTTTACTGCAGACCAGAGATACGGCGGTCTGAATGCACCTCTCTGCCAGTACTGCTCAAGCTCGGTTTTGCCCTGCACCGTACAGAGGTTCATCGAAATCAGATCCGCATAGGGCGCGACCTCAGCAATCGACTTCTGCATATCCTCCATTGCCTCGCGCTCGGTTAAGAACAGCGGCTTCATCATAAGATAGGCTTTGATGGAAACCCCTGCCTTGTGCGCGATGTCTGCTGCACGCTTGAAATCCTCAAATGTATTTCCTTTGTCAATCGACTTCTCACGGATAGCATCGTTGGTTGTCTCTAAACCGATTGCCACCGTAAGCGGATGCTCCTGCCCGGTGTCTAACGTAGACAGAAGGCGCTCAAGAGCATCTTCTGTTACATACTCACAGCGACTTTCTGCAACCAGCGGCTTTCCGGCAAAGAAACTGCCGAAGGTGTCCAGTACCTCTAGCGGAACCTCATTTGGATCAAAGACACTGCCGGAAGTAAAGATCTTTCCAAGCTCATACTCCTCCGGGCGGAAGTTCTCACCAAGCCAGGAGACCTGGGCCTTCATGTGCTCGATTAACTCCGGCTTCTCACTGCAGTCACGGTCGTTTTTGTATCCGCACATACGGCATCTGTTCCAGGAACAGCCGCCGGATAAGAAAATCGCTGTCAGGGTTGATTTTACCTCGCCGAAAAATCGGTCCTGACCTTTCCACGAAGCTAAGGGTTTAATGGGTCTGCTCATACTCTCTTACTATATTTTTCCATAACAGCAGTGTAAATCTCTGCTGCCGTATTCAGCTGATCAATTCTTACCCGTTCATTTACCGCATGCATCGTCTTCAGCTCGCCCGGTCCGTACTCAATCGCCCGGAAACCGGCAAGCCGGAGTGCGCGGGCATCAGATGCTGCCCACTGAGCCATCGGCCGGCAGTCAATACCGTAGGCATCGCCTACACAACTGCAGACCGTCTGCACCAGGAATGAATCCGGATCGGTCATGGACGCATCAGCCGCCGTCTTTACGCGGAATCCGGCATTCTGCGGAAGGTGGGAGACAATCTCCTCCTCGATTTCCCCGCGGGATGCACCCCACGGAAGACGCATATCCATTACCAGACTGCACTGCTGGGCAACGATATTCTCGCGCTCTCCGCCTTCGATGATTCCCGGATTGTAAGCGATTCTGCGGAAGACCGAAGAAAAGTCTCCGCCGTAAATCTCCTGCGCGACCGCACAGGAGTGAGCGATAACCTCTTCCATCTGCGGGGAGAGCGAATACTCTCTTTCATGCAGAGTGGAAATCCAGCGGAGGAACTCTGCCGCCTGCATAATCGCACTTGTTCCAAACTGCGGATACAGCGAAGAGTGGCCCGGATCGCCGGTGAAGTTCACCGTAAAGCGGAAGACGCCTTTCTGCCCGATACAGGGGGCGTGTGCCGGCGTCGGCTCAGCGATTAAGCAGTCCGACGGGTGGATAATCTTCTCGGCTAAGAGCTGGCGCGTTCCGTATCTGCCGCCCCCTTCCTCATCACAGACCAGAGCAACAGAAACCGGCGCTTCGATTCCCTTCTCAGCAACCGCGGCAAGTGCGGAAAGAATTGCCGCACAGCCTCCTTTCATATCGGCTGCTCCGCGTCCGTGCACATAGGTCTCATCGATGAATCCGGAGTACGGCGGATGTTCCCATCCGTCAGGAATCGCCGGGACTACATCCATATGTCCTAAGAGCAGGAGGTCTCCGGTCTGGTCTCTGGAGTAGACATTTGTCCTGCCGTCCGGACCGTAGGTATAGGAGACCGGGATACCGATGCTTTCGAGAAAGTCTCCGGCGAACTCTGCACAGTCACGGGTGTCTCCCGGGGGATTTTCCGTTTTGATCTTCACCATTTCCGAGCAGAGCTTTGCGGTATTCATTGCTTAGTTTCCTTTTTTGAATTCAGCAAACAGTTTTCCAAGCTTTCCTTCCGGATAGAGACTGCGCAGCAGACTCTGGTTGAACAGGTCATCGGTCATGTCCTGGAAGAACTGCGGCGGAAGCGGGAGTTTGGATGAACGGTCAAGGACAACACGGAATCCTACATATCCTGCATCCTCGTCCGGGTCGTACTCAAGCTGCCAGAGAATCGGCGTGTTCTCGAATGCTTCCTGGTGGTTGTCGCGAAGCCAGACCATAAACTCCGGGAAGAGTGCATAGTCTCCGGTCTTTGCGGTGTTGACACGGTATCTGAGATATTCTCCAGTCATAGCGCATTTGATGGAGTCAACACTGTGGGCGAGAGCTGCTAAGGTGTAGTCAAGGTGAGCTACGGCATCCATCCAGTAGAAGTAGAGGACCGGATCCATCTGGGACGGAGACTCTAAAATGAGGGATTTGTGATAGAGATACTCCATCTGGGAGTTGTAGTCGTTGCGGGGTAACATAGTGTATCTATTGGGTTCGAAGACAAAAAAGGGTTTCAGTAGGTGATGGGATTTCTACTGATATTCGATAAAGTTCTGGACTTCCTTCGGCAGTCCGCCCTTGAACCGCTGACGGATTCCATCGTAATATTCACGAACCCGCGGGTTCATGGTCGGGTGGACTGATGCCTTTGCTTCGGCAAAGTCCGCGGCAGAAACGGCATCTGCTCCGCGGCGCAGGGCAAGCATTGCTGCCTCACGGCAGAGCCCTTCCAGGTCAGAGCCCACGTATCCTTCGGTTTCGCGGCTGAGTTTTTCCAGCAGACTCTCGCGTGCGGCATCTTTTACCAGCACACCTTCCCTGGCGAATGCGGTTGTAACCGCACGCCGAAGCTCAAAGGCAGAAAGCTCTGCATCACGCGGGAACTTCTTTGCCGAGGCAAGTACCTGCTTTACCGTAACCGTGCGGCCGGCAAGCTTCTTTGCGAGTGAGTCGGCATCTGCTTCGGTGATGCCGGAAAGACCTGACAACAGCTCTTCTAAGACCGAGCCTTCCAGCGGCATGGCGCGGGTGTGTACTGCAAGGATTGCCTTGCGGTCATCGAGGGAAGGCTCAGCAATGTAGACGAGCCGGTCAAATCTGCCGCTTCGAAGAAGTGCCGGGTCGATGATATCCGGCCTGTTGGATGCGGCAAGCACCACGACATCGTTTAACTCCTCGATGCCGTCCATCTCTGCTAAAATCTGGTTTAAGACATTCTCCAGAACCCGGCTTCCATCCCCGCCGCCTCTTGACGGGGTCAGCGAGTCGATTTCATCGAAGAACAGCACAGATGGTGCTACCTGGCGGGCTTTTTTAAACATCTCGCGAACTGCACGCTCGGACTCGCCGACCCATTTGGATAAGAGCTGCGGGCCTTTAATCGCGATAAAGTTCGCCCCGCTTTCATGCGCTACCGCTTTGGCGATTAACGTCTTGCCCGTGCCCGGCGGACCATAGAGCAGAACGCCTTTGGGCGGGCGGATGCCGAGCGCTGCAAACTTTTCCTTTTTCGTGAGCGGGTACTCGACAGACTCTCGAACCTCAGTCAGTGCTCCGGCACACCCGCCGATATCAGACCAGGAGACGTCGGCTGTTTCAAGTGCGATCTCACGCATGGCAGACGGCGTTATCTCATGCATGGCGCGGAGGAAGTCCGCCTTCGTGACCTCAAGGCTTCTCAAGATTTCGTCCGGGATTGTTTCATTCTCCAGACACTCTGCGTCGACCTGCCGGCGAAGCGCGATAACTGCTGCCTCACGGGCGAGAGCCGCTAAATCCGCGCCGACAAACCCGCGCGAAACAGATGCAAGCGATGCAAGCAGGCGCTCTCTGCTGTCCTCATACTTCTGAACAGTACGCTCGGTCGGGTGCAGTACCGCATGGAATGCGGCAGCTCCTTCAAGCGGCATGTTTCTGGTGTGGATTTTGAGAATCTCTAAGCGGTCTTCTTCGGAGGGTACACCGATTTCAATCTCACGGTCAAAGCGTCCGGGACGGCGCAGAGCGGAATCAATCGAATCCGGACGGTTCGTTGCGCCAATCACAATTACCTGTCCGCGGGAGCTGATGCCGTCAAGCATCGTCAGAAGCTGGGCAACCACACGGCGCTCGACCTCGCCTGTTACCTCTTCGCGGCGGGGGGCGATGGAATCCAGCTCGTCGATGAAGATAATCGACGGTGCTTTTTCCTCTGCCTCCTCAAAGACCTCACGAAGCTTCTGCTCGGACTCTCCATAGTACTTGGAGATAATCTCCGGCCCTGCAATGGGGTAGAAGTTTGCCCCGCTTTCGCTTGCGACCGCTTTGGCGATTAACGTCTTGCCCGTACCCGGCGGACCGTAAAGAAGAACTCCCTTCGGTGGCTCGACACCAATCGTCTCAAAGAGCTCCGGATGGCGGATTGGAAGCTCAATCATCTCGCGGACGCGGGAAAGCTCCTGCTTTAACCC
>JAFZFW010000104.1 GCA_017555685.1 Methanocorpusculum sp. | reverse complement strand
GAGGTAAAGGACTCGAAGTCTGCTTCCTTTGCGAAGTCTTCGACGGTCTTGACCATTGCTGCACGGATTTCGTGTGCCTGGGAGAGTCTTGCGTGGGAGATAGTGAATGCAGTGATAGTAACCTGGATTTCGCGTGCAGAGCCGAGCGGCTTGACGGTGATGGTAGAGTCGATTCTGGTTGCTCTTCTCTTAACCATTGCGCGGACGAATTCCTTTGCCATCTCGTGTCCGTGGAACTGAGTGTATGCTGCGTCGCCTGCAACTTCGTTGATCTTGAAGGATGCACGGACGTTCATCTTGGAGTAGTCCTGGATTAATTCACCGAGGCTGACGGTCATGACACGTCCCGGGATGTTCTCTGGGTTGGAGGAGACAATTTCTCCGATTAACTGCTTGCCGAGGAATTCTGGTGCGTAGACCTTGAACCAGCTCTTTGCTTTCCATCCCTCAAGCTTGCGTCCGCCACTTGCTTTCTTTCTTGCCATAATAATTCACCTTATGTTTACTGTTGTTTACTGCATGCGTCATTCATTTTGCATGCAACAGATAAGTTCATCAGATAGTCATCGACCGTTGCGAGCACCGTTTTTAAGGATTCGCCTGATACAGACGCTTTGACGGTGTTTTCCTCAGCCGTACATTCCATATATCCGAGGTTGTCCGGAGATAATGCCTGCACGATTGTTTCTGCCGAATCAGTTTTTGAGATGATTGTACCGGTTATTTTCATAAGAATTCCTGTACTGCAGCTATGAACTCGGACTCACATGCAAGGGGCAGTTCGCCTCCGGCACGGGTTTTGTGTCCACCGCCGGCTCCGCCGAATTTTTCGGCAGAGGTTTTCATCAGCTGTTCGAAGTCAACCGTGCTGTCTGCAGGAGCCCGTGCGGAAACTTTGAGATAAGTATCCCCGCGGGCAAGTACAACAACCGGCTCCTGCTTTGAACGGGCGAACATGTCAGCCACGTCTGAAGCAGTTACCACGGAGTCAGTCATCCACACATTCGGTGCGACCGCTTCTGCGGCTGCAGCCGATGCGATGATGTTCCTGCGGAAGGCAAGGGCAGTCTCCCATGCAGTGTCTGCTTGAGCCATATCACCTGCGGCAACGGCGTACCCTAAGTCCGGGCGGCCGGATTTGCCGCATGCGTCAATGACAGCAGTCATTGCATAGGCATCCTGAACAGCTTCACGGAGAAGCTTCCAGGATTCCCCGTACATGCTCATCAAATCATGATAGGATGCATCCGAACGAACAATAATCTCGGAGAGAAGCATCGCGGTGTATGCTTCATCAGATGCGGTGTTCATGCAAAGAGACGCGATTTTCTCTGCGGTTTCTCCGTCTCCCGAAAGGTTTCCGAGGTAGGGGAGGACTGCGGATTCAATCTGTTCTTTGGTGGTTCTTCCCGGAAGAAGAACGCCGCGTCCAACAGTTATGAGATTGTTGCCGACTGCATCTCCGATGATTTTCTGATTCATGCCGGAGAGTTTCTGACTGTCCCCGATGATTCCGACCATCACCAGGCCTGCCAGATCGCGGTTATCGCCAAGCGCGTTGGCGACCAGATACGCACATCCGGCAGCGGAGAGTTCGGTTTCACCGTCAATGCCTTCAAGCCGCGGGTTTATGTGGAATGGTACTGCGGCGTACGGCACATGATGGTCAATGATAACAATCGAGTCCGGGAAATCCGGAACCGATGCTCCAAGGTCGCAGAGCACAGACATCTCCGGGCGTTCGATATCGTCTTTCTTCAGGTGAGGTAAGAACCTCAGGCGAAAGGCGATGTCTGCACGGCGGAGAGCGACTGTGAGAATTGCAGCTGCAGCGATACCGTCTGCGTCGTGGTGGGAGTAAACCTCCACATAATCCTTCGAACGCAGGTAAGCGGCGATTTTTGCGGCTGCTTCTTCGAGCGACATTGACTATTAACGAATTTATCTGGAGAGGATAATTTCTGCGGTCTCCGGGGAGTATGCCCAGCCTGCCGGAAGGCGGCCAGTACCGACGTAGTATTTTACAAGTCTTCTAACCTTTGCTTCGGTCAGCTGGAGCTGGCGCTTGTTGTGAAGGTCGTGCTTGTTGTTGGATAAGTGCTTTCTCATGCCAAGTGCTTTGTGCATGAGGTTTCTGAGGTCCTCCGGGAGTTCGTTGTCCATGTTGTTCTCGCGGATGATTGCGTTGACTCTCTTGCCGGTTGCAAGTTTAACGCTTGGGACACCGTGTTTGTCACGGAGTACGAGACCAATCTGGGCGCAGGTCATACCGGTTTTACGGAGCTCGACAACTTTTGCCTCGATTTCTTTTGCGTCGGTGTTGGACCACTCAGGTGCTTCAGTTCTGAATGGGCGAACGGAGGATGCAATACCTCTTCTTCTAGCGTGCATTCGTGCCATAGTTTTTCACCATTGCGATTAATTGACTGCGGCAGGACCGTACATCCTGTCGAACAAAGCTCTGTGTATCGCTGTTGTTCAGAGATTTGCGTAAGTCACGAAAAGAGCAGCATCATTACACGATAGAGTAATGTGAATTATGCTGACTCGCCGTAATCCCTAAGCCATTAGAGGCAGTGTTGTTATTGAAACACGTCGGACTTACTCCAGTCAGCACCGATATCCGGGTTTCAAAGCCTCGGATGAGTGCTTCTTACATATGGGTGCTGTGAGATATTAATAGTTGCGGCTATGTAAGAGAAAATCTCAGCCATGTCAGCTGAATACTGAATGAATACGGAAAAAAGAAACTGTCACGCAGTTGTTAAACCGAGGCATGCCCGCGGAAAACCGCGGGACATGCGTGGTTGGGTAAATGTACCCGAGAGGGTGGGGTACATGCACAAATCCAAAGGAATCCGTTTAAATGTACGGGTTGCGCAGTGGTTTGAGCAGAGTTCCCTCGTGCAGTCTGTGCTGGAGGTACTTTCTGTTGTTGTCGATCTTTGTCTTTGCGAGTTTCTCGACGAGTTCAAGTCCTGGCTTGACTCCGTCCATGGACTCTGCAACGATCCAGCCTGCATCGACTGCCTTCTGGAATGCTGCTTCTCCTGCCTTGGAGCGGACCATAACAGTGGACCATCCGTCCGGAGTTCCGACGGATCCAGTGGAGATATCTGCCATGTTTGCGACGTAGTCGAGACAGACGTGACATGCCGGCTGCTCGTACTTGTGGGTAACCTTGAGTGGGATCTCTGCAGATGCACCGCGCTCGGTGTAAACAGTGAACTTACCCTTTCCAATGTCCATCTTAGTGACATTGTCGATCTTGGTTGCACAGTGGTCTTCGACCATCTGGTAGAG
>JAFZFW010000103.1 GCA_017555685.1 Methanocorpusculum sp. | reverse complement strand
TAAAAAAAAAAGAGACAGTCTGAATTAGTAATGACTGTCCGTATCTGCGTCTTCCTCGTTTCTCTCGCGGATACGCCAGAGACTCTTTTCCGCCCACTCTTTCGGCATTCCGTGTGCATCGCCCCACGCAGAAAGTTTTGCCTCCCAGTCTGCCCACATCTCCGGATAGCGGGCTTCGATATCTTTCATGCAGGCGATATCCGAGGACGGGCACATGAAGCAGCCGATTCTATCCAGCCCTAACTCATAGAGCGGGTTGTACGGGGCTTTTTCGCGGAACAGATAGAGCCAGACATGCATTGCAGACCAGTGCTGAATCGGCGCTGCAGAAAGCTGGCAGGGGACATTCTTGTTGCGCCAGACACGCGGGCTCTGCATACGCTTTGCCGACTCGAACTTGCGCTGACCAATAAAGGAGACAGCTTCTCCCCAGTTCTTTTCGATGAGGGTCTTTACCGGCGCTAACTTACAGGACTTACAGCACCATCTAAAGTCCACTGCAGGCGGGCCCTGTACTTCGAAGCTCTTCCAGAAGTTTTCGCCGCCGCTTTCCGAGATGACAGAAAGTCCGTACTTTTCCGCAACGTCTGCGACATTCTGCAGAGTTTCCGGGAACTCCAGACCGGTGTCTGCGAAAATCATCGGGAGCTGTAAACCTGCCTTGAGTGTTACCAGAAGAGTAACCAGACTGTCTTTTCCGCCAGAATACGACACAGTCGGTGTAAGCTCCGGATTCTTGGAGAGGACATCTTTGACGAACTCAACGGACTTGTTCTCATAGATGTCGAGGATGTTCTTGTTCGCAGCGATTGCTCCCTCCCAAGTGGTTGGGGCGGTGTCGACGACCGGCTTCTGTGTTCTGCGGGTGCGGACGAGCTGCCCGCGGGTAGCGCCAACCGTCTCTTCGTACGACATCTTCGCACGGCCGACAGCCACACACTCTCCTGCCTCGCTCATCACAAAGACCGCATCTCCGACAGCGATGTCGTCGGATACAAAGGTAACACCCGGCATTAAGACGCTGCTGCCGTCTTTGATATAGCCTGCTGCTTCGTCGGTTACGCGGATGATACGCTTTGTCGGCTTGACAAACTCGGCTGCAGCTTCACGCGGGAGCACTTCCCAGCGTTCTTCTGCCGGCAGATACCGGATTGCGCAGACAACAGCGCCGCCTAAGACAATCTCCTCCATCCGGTCCTCATCCGGGACCTTGTTTAAGATGGCAATCTGGTTTTCCGGGATGAGCGGGACACCGAACTGCTCCTCAAATAAGCGGTTCACTAAGTCACGGTCACGGTCAAATGCGGGGCGTACATCTCCGGGCGGGGTAACGGAGACGGGGCGTGTCTTTGCTCCACAAGTACAGATTCTGCCCATAACCGGTGCGTGGCAGACATCACACCAGTAGAACGGGACTGGTGCTAAGAACGGGGAATTTTTTGCAGGTCTTCTCTGAGCCATAGTTTACTCCAGCAGTAACATCATAACGGTAGTCATCGGCGAATCAAGTTTTTTGCCGCCCGGAACATCCGTGCAGGTCAGGATGCCAAGCTCCCAGCCAGCAGCGCGGGCTGTTGCATAGACGTCAATTCCTGCGGCTTCCATGCTCGGGCGCATCTTCTTGCGCAGGCGGCAGTCGGATGCAACAGCGCCTTTTTCCTTTGCGGCACAGGATTTGCACCAGCCGCACTGGTGTCCGGTGTAGCAGAGGACTTTGTAGAAGCCGTCGGCAAACGCCATTTTTTCCATCTCGTACATCATCTGCTGTACGTGAGAGGTAAGCTCGCGGGTCACAAGCCGCGTCGGGTCGGCTTCTGCTACGTCTCCGTCGAAGCGGACCAGAAGAGCAGTGCTGAACTCTTTTAAGACAGCGGCAGTCTCTGCCGGTGTCGGCGAGTAGGGCGGACAGCCGAACCGGCGTCCGAATCCCTGACAGCCGAAGTAGCATTTCATGCGGACCCATTCAGCGGTAACAACAGCCGATGCCGGGATGGCTTTTGCATCTCCGCCCATTTCCCGGGCAAATGCGGTCAGTTTTTCGATTTCTTCTTCAATCGTGTTCATGACATCCTCTCCGGCGGACGGCTTCTTCGATAATCTGCGTGGAGGAGGTGAACTGTGAACCGGTGTATGCTCCGATGCGGACTACTTCGGCTCCGATGCCGCGCTCGGCAAGCTGTGCTTTGAGCTTTTCGTCATCAAAGTACTGGTTAAAACCTAAGGTGATGACTGCCGGATCGATTTCACGGATTGGACGGAACATGTCCTCTTTGTCGCCTAAGATTGCGTGATCAACGCATTTGAGGCTCTTAATCATCATGAGGCGCTGTTCTTCGGAGACGATTGGAGACGGTTTGTGGCGGACGTTTCTCTCGCGGGAAACGATAACCCAGAGTTCGTCACCGAGTTTTTTTGATTCGGAGAGGAAGTGAACATGCCCCGGATGGAGGATGTCAAAGGTCCCGGTTGCAACAATTTTTCTCATTTATACGATATCCAGTTGTTTTGGCTGTCCGCTGCGATCGTATGCCTGCCAGGCGTTCTCGTCAAAGGGCTGACCAACGATGATGTGGGTGCTTCCGCTTTCCGAGAAGGTGGCTAAGTCGGCATTGGAGGGGAGAAACGGCCCCTCGGGGTGGCTGTGTGCAGTTCCGACGAGGTTCATACCTAAGGGAATCATGTCCATCAGGATGGTGACCGCATCTTCGGAGGCTTCACTTCCGGCTATGGGGTAGACGGTGTTGATGATGCCGTTTTCTGCGCCCAGCATGACCATGTATTCGTAGGGGTGAGAGGATTTTCCCATTTCAAGAAGAAGCAGGAGGGTATCTTTCTCTATCGCACGGACAAACATGCAGTTAGTTATATTGGCACGCAGATATGATAATCTAATCTATGAGTGCTGTGGTGTTTGATGGCGAAGAGATTCCGGTGACGGTGGTACGTTCCCCGCGCCGGCGTACCGTCGGCATCACGGTAAAAGAGTCAGGCGAGGCAATACTGCGGATTCCGCCAAACGTAACCGAAGCAGAGGCGCTGCGCTTTGCACAGGAGAAGGCTGAGTGGATTGCAAAGCACAGGGTGCGGTTTGCGAAACGAAAGCGTCTGGTGCGTGAGTATGCAGATGGCGATGTTCTGCCGTTTTTCGGGCGGGAGCTTACGATCTGCCGTGCGGAAGGAAAGACGGTGCGGGCAGAGATTGACAAAAGCACTCTCCGGCTGACAGGACCTCCGGGTACGGATTCTGCAGTGTTCCGGGATGCGGTGATTTTTCTCTTCCGGCGTGAGGCTCTGCGGCTTTTGCGTCCGCTGGTTGCTGAGGTCTCGGCTGCGGCAGGTGTTGAGCCGCCGGCACTTCGTGTTCGTCTGCAGGAGCGGAAATGGGGATGCTGTACACCCAAAAACGGGATTATCATTAATGTCCGGGCTTTGCTTGCGCCGGAGACGGTTATCCGGTATCTGGTGGTGCATGAAGTAGCACATATTCGTTTCCGGCATCATCAGGAAAGCTTCTGGGCGGAGGTGGAGCGTTTGATGCCGGAGTACCGGGAGGCGGAACGTATTTTAAAAGAAGACGGCTGGCAGTGGGTTTTCTGACAGGCAAAAGATATACGAAAACCGCGTCGGCCATCCTCGCTGTTTAATACCTTAGAAAACCTATATCATTCTATGAATTTCGGGACACTTCAGGACGTCGATACCCGCGGAAAGACCGTGCTTCTCCGTGTGGATTTCAACTCCCCAATCGACCCATCTTCCAATACGATTTTAGATGACAAACGCTTCCGCGAACACATTCCGACCATTCAGGCATTAGAGGATTCACGCGTAGTTGTTCTCGCACACCAGAGCAGACCGGGAAAGAAGGATTTCACCACACTGCAGGCACACGCTGAGCGCTTAGAGCGCCTGCTTGGTATGCCGGTTACCCAGGTTGACGACATCTTCGGTTCCTGCGCGAAGAAGGCTGTCCGCGATTCCCACCCGGGAGATGTCATCCTGTTAGAGAATGTCCGCTTCTCCAGTGAAGAGAATCTCACCATGAAGCCGGAAGACGGTGCAAAGACGCACTTAGTCAGAAAGCTTGCAAGCATGGCAGACCTCTGTGTCTATGATGCATTCGGTACTGCCCACCGTTCCCAGCCGACCATCACCGGTCTGCCGTACGCTATGAAGACTGTTGCCGGTCTCTTAATGGAGAAGGAAGTCTCTATGCTTTCCAAGGTCTTCACCTCCGCACCAAAGCCGGTTACCTTCGTGCTCGGCGGAACCAAGGTCGATGACTCGATGGCTGTTGCAGGAAATGTTCTTGCAAACGGTACTGCAGACAAAGTAGTAATCATCGGTGTTGTGGCAAACGTCTTCTACCTTGCAAAGGGCATTGACATCGGAGAGCCGTCCAGAAACCTTATCCACACCTTAGGCTATGATGGAGAAGTTGAGAAGGCACGCGAGATTCTGGCAAAATACAGCGACAGAATTGTTCTGCCGGAATTTGTTGCAGTCAAGGAAAACGGCGAGCGCCGCGAATATTCCGTAAACGCTGTACCAAAGGACTGCCCGATTTTAGATATGGGTACTGAGTCTATCGGTGTCATCTCCGATGAGCTCAAACAGGCAGGAACTATTGTTATGAATGGTCCGGCCGGTGTCTTCGAAGATCCGGACTATGCAGCAGGAACCTTTGATATCCTGCACGCAGCAGCAAACGCAGAGTTTACTGTCTGCGGAGGAGGACACACCGCTGCTGTTATCGAGCAGCTTGGCTTAGAGCCGAAATACTCTCATCTCTCCACCGGCGGAGGCGCATGCATTGAGTTCTTAACCGGAAAGAAACTCCCGGCAATCGCAGCCCTCGAAGAGAGCTGGGCAAAGTTCAGATAAATACTCTCTTTTTTTTAGCATTAGTGCAGTGATATGTAGCGTACACGTTACGTACACGCAAAAATAACCTCTAAACACTTACAAAAAAAAAGTACTGGATTTAATCCAGCAGGGTAATCTGTCTTTTCATACACTTCTCGCACGGAATATCAACCGGATATTCGCCGCACGAGCAGGCAATACAGAGGTCTTCAGCAGGGATGCCGACCGACTCAACAAGCTCTTCAGCAGAAATATACTCCAGAGTTGTTGCATGAATCATCTCGCGGATTTCTTCAACCGAGCGCTCGTTTGCAATCAGTTCCTCTCTGGTCGGGAGGTCAACGCCGAAGTAGCACGGAGCAACAATCGGGGTGGAACCGATTCTCATGTGAATCTCCTTTGCGCCGAACTCCTTTACCATATCAACGATATGCAGAGACGTCGTACCGCGGACAATACTGTCATCCACTAAGACAACAGACTTGTCCTTGATGTGGCTTCTGACCGGATTGAGCTTCATACGGACTGCGTTCTCACGCTTGGACTGTCCCGGCATGATAAACGTACGTCCCACATATCTGTTCTTCAGGAGACCCTCGATATATGGGATGCCGGACTCTGCCGAGTAGCCGGTAGCAAATGCTGTTCCCGAGTCCGGAACCGGGGAGACTAAATCTGCATCGGTAGGGATTTTTCCTAAACGTGCACCGATTCTTCTTCTGGCATCATAAACCAGAACGCCGTCGATAACCGAGTCCGGGCGTGCCGTATAGACATACTCAAAGATACAGTGTGCCTTGTGCTCGGCTTTGGCGAACTGAACAGATTCAAACTCATCTTTGGTAAAGATAAGCAGTTCTCCTGCTGCAACATCACGGACGAGATCTGCACCGTTGATGTCGAGCGCAACGCTCTCGGATACAACCAGGTATCCTCCCTCTGTCTTGCCGAAACAGAGCGGTTTGATGCCAAGCGGATCGCGGAAAGCGTAGAGTTTGCCGTCTAACGTGGCAACACCGGTATATGAACCTTCAAGCCGGTGAAGCGTGTGCACGAATGCATCACGCGGAGTTGCTCCGCCGATTAATTCCTGTGCAATGATTGCGGCAAAAATTTCCGCGTCTGATGTTGTTGAAAAGATATGCCCCTTCCCCTCATACTCAGACCGAAGGCTCTCGCTGTTGATAAGCGATGAGGAAACCGAGACGGATAATACATGACCCTTAAAGGAAAAATTCATCGGCTGAATGTTTTCATTTCTTCCGCGGGAAGCTTTCTGGGTATAGAGAACCTGAGCAACGCCGCAAAATCCGGGAAGAGTACGTAATCTGTCTTCGGAAAAAACTTCGGAAAGCTGACCTGGTGCCTTGTAAATCCAGGCTTTTTCCCCGTCAAAAGTAGAAATGCCTGCAGCCTCCTGACCTCTGTGCTGGAGGGCGTGCAGTGCATAATAGAGGGGGTACGAGACATCCTGCGATTCGATGATGCCTGCAATACCGCTCATAATGTGACCTTTTTAGTTGTCTCTTGCTTTTGTCGTCCAGTTGTACTTGCGCAGCTTGGAGCTCTTGCCGAATCCGCAGGAAGAGCAGACTCCGTGGCGTGCGTGGTAAGACATCTTACCGCAGCGGCGGCAGATAATGTGGGTGTGCTTGTTGCGCAGACCCATTGATGGTGTGCCTTTTGTCATTGGTTAATTCACCTCTTATATTTACTCAACAGTCGGAGAGATGTAGATAACATTGTCGCCGCGCAC
>JAFZFW010000102.1 GCA_017555685.1 Methanocorpusculum sp. | reverse complement strand
CCGGCATTCCGTCTGCCAAAGGACATCGTCCAGGCAGAAATTGATGCAGTCAAGCGCCTTGGTGTTGAGATCAAGACCAACCACGTCGTCGGACGCTCTGTCCCGGTCGAAGAACTCCTTTCCTACGATGCAGTCTTCCTGGGAACCGGCGCAGGTCTTCCGTACTTCATGGGAATCGAAGGCGAGAACTTACCGGGTATCTACTCCGCAAACGAGTTCTTAACCCGTGTCAATCTCATGGGTGCACACAACTTCCCGATCTTCGACACTCCGGTTAAACGCGGAAAGAAGGTCGTTGTCATCGGCGGAGGAAATGTCGCAATGGATGCAGCACGTGTTGCAAAGCGCATGGGCTCTGATGTTACCCTCATGTACCGCAGAACAGAAGCTGACATGCCGGCACGTCTTGACGAAGTCCGTCACGCAAAGGAAGAAGGCATCACCTTCATGACTGCAACCAACCCGGTCAGATTCGTTGGCGAGAACAACGCAGTCTGCGGTGTTGAGGCAATTAAGATGGAAATCGGCGAACCGGGCGAGGACGGCAGAAGCTCTATTCGCGAGATTGAAGGAAGCAACTTCATCGTTGAAGCAGACGTCGTTGTCGAAGCAATCGGTCAGGGTCCGAACCCGCTTCTTCTTCGCATGATGCCGGAGCTTGCCCGCAACAGAAACGGCAGCGTTACTGTAAGCGAGACCGGTCAGACCTCCATCGCCAAAGTCTATGCCGGAGGAGATGTCGCAACCGGGGCTGCAACGGTTATCCTTGCAATGGGTACCGCAAAAGATGCAGCACGCGCAATCGATGCCCAGCTTCGGGCATAATCCCAATACTTTTTTTTCAAACCTTCCGCGTAGTTCTTCCCTTAAGAAAGCATATATGTATAGCATAATGCACCTCTTAACCGAAGAAGAAGGAATGCTTGCTCTCAAAGCGGCCCGTGCATTCGCTGAAGCAGCGGTAAAACACGAAGAAGCGATCCCTGTTGAGCTCCCGGAAATCTTCTCTGAAGAACGCGGCGTCTTTGTGACACTCACCGAAAACGGTGAGCTTCGCGGATGTATCGGCTTCCCGTACCCGGTCCGGCCGCTTGGAGAAGCCCTCCGCGAAGCGGCAGGGGCTGCAGCAACGCAGGATCCGCGGTTCTACCCGGTCAGGGAAGCAGAACTTGCCGATATCCGCGTGGAAGTTACCGTTTTAACCCGGCCGGCCGTCCTCGAATGTCCGGCAGAAGAGCGCCCGAACCATATTATCATCGGACGCCACGGGTTAATCGCTTCCCTTGGAAACCGCTCCGGACTCCTTCTTCCGCAGGTTGCAGAGGAATACGGCTGGGATGCCGGGGAGTTCCTTTCCCAGACCTGTGTCAAGGCAGGACTCTATCACAAATCCTGGCAGGAAGATGACGACTGTATCATCCAGACCTTTGAAGGACAGATTTTCACCGAGACGATATAATGGCTGTAACATTTGAAGTAATCCACAAAGATATTGCCGGCAGAGTTGGAAAACTCAAGGCAGGCGATAAGATGATGAAGACCCCGGGCCTTCTCCCGGTTGTAAACCCGCACCTCCAGATCATCCCGCCGGCAGAGATGAAGAAGATGGGTGTCGAAGGCATCATCACGAATGCCTACATCTTCTCGAAGAGCAAGGAGTTCAGAGAACAGGCAGAGACCCGTGGTCTGCATGATGTCTTAGGCTTCGACGGTCTGATTATGACGGATTCCGGTTCGTTCCAGATGTCTGTCTACGGCAGTGTTGATATTACCAACGAGCAGACGTTAGCGTTCCAGAAGCAGATTGGAAGCAACATCTGGGTTCCGCTCGATATCCCGACCCACCCGGATACCGAACGCGATGAGGTTATCCGCCAGATGGAGATTACCTTTGACCGCATGAAGGAGGCAAAGGAGATCTTCGGCGATGATGCACCAATCTCCGGCCCGGTTCAGGGTGCTGTCTTCGGTGATCTCCGTGAGCAGGCAGGACGCCGTGTTTCGGAGATGGGCTTTACCTACTGTCCGGTAGGCGCTGTTGTTCCGTTAATGGAAGCATACCGCTACCGCGAGTTAGTCGATGTCATTATCGATGCAAAGAAGGGCCTCTCGCCTGGCGCATGCGTGCACTTATTCGGTGCCGGCCACCCGTCGATGTTTGCTTTAGCCGTTGCCTGCGGATGCGATATCTTCGACTCCGCGGCATACGCACTCTACGCAAAGGAAGGCCGCTACATTACGCCGTCGGGAACGCTGAAGCTCGATGAGATGAGCGAGCTTCCGTGCGCCTGCCCGGTCTGCAGAAGCCACACGGTCGAGGAGCTGAAGAAGTCCCCGGATAAGCAGAAGCTTTTAGCCTACCACAACCTGGCAGTCACGATGGCCGAGATTTCCCGTGTCCGTGCTGCAGTCCAGGACGGCACGCTCTTTGAGCTGGTTGACGAACGCTGCCGTTCCCACCCGCGTCTTTTCGACGGATACCGCCGGTTCCTCGAGAGAATCGATGAGGTTGCAAAGTTCGACCGTGCAAGCAAGCGCCGGTTCTTCTACCGCGGAAACGAGTCCTGCCTGAGACCGGAGGTCTCCAACTACCATAAGATGGTTGCAAGAATCGAGCTCGGCCCGGAGGTTCTGGTTGCCGCCGGAGGACCGAAGCCGTCCCGCTTTGAGGAGGTTCTGGACTTTAAGCCGCCGTTCGGACCGGTTCCGTACGAGCTTGCCGAGACGTTCCCGGCAGGTCAGGCAGAGATTCCGCCGACCTGGGATGCATATATGGTTGAGTTCGGTATCCGCGGTCTGCAGGCTCTCTTAGAGACGAATCCGGAGACGAAGGTCACGATCTCTACCACTCCGCAGTGGGAGGCAGCCTTCCGCGAGGCCTTCCCGGAGGCAGAGGTTATCGTATGAGTGTGTTTGACGTCAGAAAGCGTGACGGATTAGCACGCATCGGTCTGTTAAAGGACGGGGAGACGGTTGTCTCCACTCCTGCTGTCTGCGATATGCAGGCACTGTTCCCGTCCCTTGGCGAGCGCGGGTTTACCAATCTCCCGCTTTCTGCCGGGGTGTCTGATGCGGAGGCATACTTTACGGCAGGTGCCGAGCCGTCTGCTGTGCATCCGAATGCAGAGGCGGCAGAGGATGCAGGCGTGTATCTGTTCGCGAACTGGAACAACACGTTAACCGATTCCCGCCGGTACATTGAGTACTTGGAAAAGCTCTATGCAAAGATCCGTCCGGATGCAGCCCGCTATGCGCCGGCATCCGCACTCCCGTCGAATGTTGCGTCCCTTATCTACTGCGGATTTGATCTGTTCGATTATACGGCTGTTGACCTCTGCACGATTCAGGGCAGGTTCTGTACGACCGAGGGCGAGTTCGAGGCGGAGTATATGGAAAAAGGCATCTGCGGTTGTGCGGGCTGTCAGGCAAAGGATTTACAGCTCCATAACCGCTTAGCACTGGAACGCGAGATTGCAAACGCCCGTCTCTGGATTGAACGCGGACAGATTCGCGAGTATATGGAGATGCGTTGCCGTATGCAGCCGGAACAGGTGGAGATTCTCCGCCGTCTGGACAGAACGGATGCGTTCGACGGTCTCTATCCGGCTGTGAGAAGCTCGCGCTTCAGAGCAAACGCCGGGGAGTCGATGTTCCGCCGTGAGATTGCGCTGTTTGAGGAGCGTTTAGTCTCCCGCTATGTGCCGCCGCGGTCGGATATCTGTGTTCTTCTGCCGTGTGCTTCCCGTAAGCCGTATTCCCTGTCCCGTTCCCACCAGATGTTTATGCGGGTTGTGGATTCCCGTGCTCACGAGGTTATTGTGACGTCTCCGCTGGGTGTTGTGCCGCGTGAGCTGGAGCTGGTCTATCCGGCAGGACATTATGATGTGCCGGTTACCGGGTACTGGGATTTGGAGGAGCAGGAGCTTTTGACCGGATTCCTGACCGCTTATCTTGAGAAGCACCGGTATGAGAGAATTCTCTGTCACTTAGAGGGAGGAGCAAAGGCTGTGGCACTCGAGGCTGCAAAGCGTGCCGGCGTTACGCTGGAGATTACCTGTAATGATGACCGTCCGCTGTCCCAGGAGTCGTTACGTGCACTGAATGCCGCGCTTGAAGGTTCACGCAAGGTGAAGAATGATTTCATTCACGGAACAATGCTTTTCCAGTTCGGCGAGGATGTTGATACGAAGGGTCTGGTGGTGAAGGGCCGGTATCCGCAGGTGAAGGCACTTTTAAAGAAGACACAGCTGTTTACGACTGATCCGTCGACCGGTTTTATCCGCCCGACGCATGAGGGCTGGGCACGCATTAAGGGATATCGTGTCAGAATCAGCGAGGGTTTTGTTCCGCAGGGCGATGTGCTGGCACCGGGTGTTGCTGACTGTGATCCGCGTATCCGCGAGGGCGATGAGGTTTTGGTGGAAGGCGATGGATATCTGGCAACAGGTAAGGCAGCGATGGGAGCACAGGAGATGCTTTCGTCGAAACGCGGCGTTGCGGTGAAGGTAAGAAAAACGCGGAAGTAATTTCTGCGGGTTTCTTTTTTTTATCTTGTGAAAAGTACGATATCGAATTGATGTAAGTACAGGAAAACAGATATTAGAACACAAAATGGACAGGGGTTCAGAGAATCCCCGCCGCTCGGTTTTGTGAACCTACGAAGTACCAGTTCGTATGTTCACGTGATATCAATTCACAGATAATTGTGATATTAACATAATGTTATATGTCCTCTGGGAGTAAAATACTTTCTCCCGAGGTACAAGTGTATCGCGGTGAGAAATGATAATTGGGAGAAGAACTCTCCAAAATATCATTTTGGTTAACCGCGATACAGTATCCCACTTTGCATCTTTTCCAGCACTGGTACTGCTGAGACGGATTTTGTGGGAGATATTAATAACAATATTAATATCAATTATCTTCATTAATATCACAGTGCCCTCTAAAAACAGGAACACCAGAATTATATTCTCTTTCTAACAGCTAATAGTTTATTGAATGAGTGTCAGGGGAGTAAACACCTCTTTTATCCCTAAACTAAAAAAAGAGAAGAGGTTAGTCTCTGATAGTATTCTCCGGATCTTCAATAATCTCTGCAGAAAGTCCGTCAAGTTCATCAATTACAACCTCATAGTCTGAAAATGCTCATGTAGGGACGTGGATTGAAATACCTCCACACTTAGAAAGAGGGACAACTTGTGTCGTCCCTCATGTAGGGACATGGATTGAAATAAACCTTTAGGGTTTTCGTTTGGTGTTAACTGGTGTCATTCCTCATCTTGAGATAGAGTTTTCAGTCCACCTTTTGCCGTGTAGGCAAGTATGTCAAACACAAAACCCGGAAGTTCCGGCTCGTAACTCTCTTATACTTATAAATCACATGTATAACAACTGCACCTGTAGGGTAGTCAGGATATCCTAAGGGCCTCCGGAGCCTTTGACTCGGGTTCAAATCCCGACAGGTGCGT